>CAIKVF010000150.1 GCA_903830745.1 uncultured Actinomycetes bacterium
ACCTTTTTTGTTGTCCATGTAATTACTGTTCCAGCTTCTGGTGTTGACGAAGCACTAAATGTTCCACCACACTGTCGTGCACGCGTGGCTAAGTTGCGAAGGCCGTGCCCGACAGAATTTGGTGCACTAAATCCAACGCCATCATCTTTTACTTCAAGCACAATAAATTCTTTGTTTTCACTCAAGCTGACTGCTACTTGGCTTGCTTGAGAGTGCCTTACAACATTCGAGAGAATTTCTCGAAGCGAGCTAATTAATTGGTCAGATGTAAAAACATCCATTTTCGCTTCAACTCCATCAGAGATGCTCAATACAACTGGAACTCCCAAACGCTGTTCTACCTCATTCGCTAGTTCATTAACTCTTATTTTCAGCGCAGCGGATCTCAAATGATCATTTTCAATTTCAAATATCGTGGTTCGAACTTCAAGCATTGTTGCATCAATTTCTTTTAGAGCTGCAGTAATTCGCTCAAGGTCTTTATCATTCAAGTCACTTCGCCGCAGAACTTGAAGACTGAGTCCAATGCCAAAAAGCCTCTGAACAACAGAATCATGCAAATCTCTTGCAAGTCGTTCACGTTCTTCGCTAAGTACTAAATCACGAGCCCTGGCACGAAGTGAGGCCTGGTCTATGACGTAGCCGGTAGCTAGACCAAATGCGTCCAACAGATCCTCGTCCTCTTCATCGAATAGTGATTCGTCTAATCGATCGCATAGGTAGATTGCACCAAAAATTTGACCATCAGAAGTTCTTATTGGAACACCTAGGAAAGTTGTCATGACTGGATGATTTGGTGGGAAGCCAGCAGCACCAGCGTGTTTTGACATGTCAGATATTCGAAGCTTGGTCCCCCCTTGAATTATTTCTCCAAGAATTCCACGGCCCGTTGGCTCATCACCCAGCAAATCCCTTTGCTCAGGAGTAACGCCGTAGGTAACAAACCTAGAGAGAGTGACGCCATCAGTACTAACAACTCCGAGGGCCCCGTAGCGAGCACCGAGAAGCTCAGCAGCGGTCTTAACAATTGATTCTGCAAGCTCATTTAAGTCCGTAACAGATTCGATAAGAAAGGTCGCCTCAATGAGTGCGTGCAGACTATCGATGTCTTTTATACGGCGAAAACTCATTTCATGAGTCTTACACTGTTGGAGAAATTTGGATACGTGACAAACGTCCTATTTTGAGAGGAAAACTACTCAACAAAGACACTGTTGAACTGCTGGGTCACACGAATGAATGTCGTGCACTTACTGAGGTCCTTGAGACGAGCAGCACCAACATATGTGCATGTAGAACGAATCCCACCAAGGATGTCTTGAACGGTGAGTGAAACAACGCCACGGTAAGGGACCAGTACTTCTCGACCTTCAGCTGCTCGGTATTCGCGGAGCCCACCAAAGTGCTTCTCGTTTGCAGCTCGTGAGCTCATTCCGTAGAACTGTACGTACTTGTTGTCAACAACTTCTCCGCCACCTTCATCGTGGCCTGCGAGCATTCCACCCAACATCACAAAGTCTGCGTTTGCACCAAACGCTTTAGCAACGTCACCTGGTGACGTGCAGCCACCGTCAGCGATGATGTGTCCGCCAAGTTCGTGTGCAGCTTCACCACATTCAATGATTGCTGAGAGTTGTGGGTAGCCAACACCAGTCTTTACGCGAGTGGTGCACACCGATCCTGGACCAATACCAACTTTTACGATGTCAGCACCATTGATAATGAGTTCTTCAGTCATCTCACGTGTTGCCACGTTGCCAGCAATGATGACAATCTCAGGGTAGTTCGAGCGAAAATCACGAACAAATTCAACAAAAGTTTCGGTATAACCATTTGCAACATCAATGCAAACAAACTTCATGTGCTCTTGTCCAACTTCGTTATAGATGGACTTGAACTTAATTAGATCGTCTGGGGCAGTACCAATACTGAAGGCCCAAGAGTCTTTTAGGTTTTTTCCTGTCGACTCAATCCAGTCGATTACTTCATTCGCGGAATAGTTTTTTACTAGGCAGGTGAATATGCCACTCTTAGCTAATTCTTCGGCCATTTCGAATGTTCCAACACCGTCCATGTTGGCAGCCATGATTGGAACATTTGAAAATGTTTGTTTGCTGTTACGAAATGTGAACTCGCGGGTGAGATCAATTTGTTTACGAGATACGAGGGTGCTGCGCTTCGGTCTGAAAAGGACATCTTTGAAATCAAGCTTTATGTCGTTTTCAATTCTCATAAAAGACTTCCCTCATTTTCATGGGATTACAGCCGAATTGCCCTAAATAAGTATTCCACAGTTGGTGCGGCTGGAGGGATTCGAACCCCCGACCCTCGGTTCCGTAGACCGATGCTCTAATCCGCTGAGCTACAGCCGCATTGTTACTGGATATCTATCTTAGCCGACCCGCCTAACGATGTCCTCAGCCATTAGATACCATTCGTTTATGGCTACTCCCTTTAATGAAGCACTCCCAGAACTTGTAAACAACGCATACGACGCAATGGTTGACATTCGTCATGACCTGCACTCTCACCCCGAGCTCTCAATGATTGAATACCGCACAACAGACGTTGTTACTAATCGACTTCGTGAACTCGGATGGACTGTAAAGAAATCACCAACTGAAACTGGTGCCGTTGCGACTCTTAAAGGTGGCAAGCCGGGTAAGCGAATCATGATTCGCGCCGACATCGACGGGCTCCCCGTGAATGAAGATTTGAACATTTCTTACAAGTCGCAAAATGAAAATGTTATGCACGCTTGTGGTCATGATCTACACACCGCAAGCATCTTGGGTGTTGCTGATGTTCTGGCGCAGCGCCAAGAGGATCTTCCTGGTGAGTACACCGTGGTGTTTCAACCTGGCGAAGAAGGATTTGCTGGAGCAAGGTCGATGTTTGAAGGTGGACTTCTTGAAGACAACCCTGCTGACTACGTAGTTGGCGGACACGTAACTTCAATGATGCCAGTAGGCATGATGTTCACTCGCCCTGGGGTGCTCATGGCTACTGCACGCCGACTCATTGTTGACATTGAAGGCAAGGGTGGTCACGGTTCAATGCCGACCAAAGAAGGAAGCGTCATTCTTGCAGTAAGTGCACTTGCTCCAAGAATGGGAGAAATCTCTCATGGCATGGAGTACGAAGGTGGCGTTTGTGCATGTTCAGCTGGAATTGTTACCAGTGGAACTGCGAGTAACGTTCTTCCACAACACGCACACCTCGCAGGAACACTTCGTACGTTCACTGATGAGCAAGAAGCTGAAGCACTATCGCGATTTGCGCAAATCATCAAGGAAATTGAAGCTGAGTTCCAGGTGAAGTGCACTGTTAATACCAACCAGTTCACTCCTCGTGTTCAGAACGTTCCGTCAATCGCTGAACGAGTAATTGAAATTGGTAAAGAGATGCTCGGTAAGAACAATGCACTTGTTCTCCCACCAGTGTCAGGCAGTGAAGACTTCTCTGAATTCCTTAACCGAATCCCTGGAAGCTTCATGTTCATTGGTGGTGCACTCGAAGATGGATCAAGTGGGATGCACCACAGTCCACAGTTTGCTGTTGATGACCGAGCTGTTCGACCATTCGCAACAGTGCTTGCAGCTTCAGCCGTAGACCTCGCTCAGCTGTAAAAAAGTTTTGGTGCACCACGAAGTGGTGCGTTATTGCCCGTAATCACAATTCTGCTTTGTACGTGTTTGAACGAACTTGGCGAAATTCTTCGAGCATTCCCGCCAACCAAGTGAATAGTGTCCACTGAAAATTCCTTCGACAAAGTAGCAATTGATTTTTTTAGCTGATCAAGCCATTTGTCTGCATCTCGTGCTCTTCCTTGTTCCCCGAGCAGTTCATCAAAGGTCTGGCTCTCAGAAATAACTTCAGCGCCAATGTCTCTTACCGGGACAAGTTGACCGTCTTTAACTAACGCGAGGCCTACCCCTGTACCGAGTGCAAGAACGAGCTCGATGCCTTTTCCTTCAACACAACCAAGCGCCGCCATCGTTGCGTCATTCACTACTCGAACATCTTTATTTGTCTTCTCGCGCAAGATGCCTTCAAAATTAAAGCCACACCAGCGATCGTGTACTTCCTTATTAATTGGTGTACCTGCACCACGCTCCCTGGACAGATTCCCTGGATGCACCACATGACCATCACGGAACTCACCCGGAAAGCCCACGCCCACCATTGCGATATCGCTCAAATTAATTCGTGTCGCGATCACTTCAGCAAGGTGTTCTGGGCCACAGGGATATGGGGTTAAGCGACGCTTGGGTGTTCCAACAAGCTCACCGAGAAAATCAACAAAGCAGAACTTTATTGACGTTGCACCAATGTCAACGGCCAGAACCATGTCATTAGCGGTATCTTTCTGCATTACCGAATCGTAGAACTAATTTCCCTCATAGCTTTATCGGTATCAATAAACGCGTTGTCACGACTATCTGGGCGCACTTTCACGATTGAACGATGTCGGCCATATCTCGCAATCATTGTTCCCTTAGACAGTTCTACAAGTACGCGCTCTTCATTTCCATGGAGATTAAGCGCAATGCCCATCTCTTTTGCTTCATCGGGTGGTTGGCGAAATAAGAACGCAGCTTCACATTCGCGAAGTAGCCCCAGCGCCCTTTCTCTTTGTGCGGTGCCCTGATCGCCTGCAGTTGCAACATCACTCCAGCGGTGAAGAACTAATACATGGCTAAGTCCGCGCGAACGAGCAAGTTTCCAAGAACCTTGCAACCACCTAAGTGCATGCTCGTCTGCAAGTAGTGCCCACGCCTCGTCAATAACGAGGTATCCAAATTCACCCTGCGTAGCAACAATCTGCTGTGCGGCAGCAACGGCACTCAGCGCTGCAACAGAAAGTGAGTTAGCTGACCACTGTTTTGAAAGGTCAAGAATCACTAGTTGGCCTTCAAATATGAGTGGCGATAGCGATCCATCAAAGAGCCCTGCAAGATCGCCGAAAACAAAACGGTGCAGCAGTAACGCGAGCGACCTATAAGCAGATTGTGTCGTGGCGCTTAAGTATTTCTCAACAAGACAGAACATCGAGAAGAAAACCCGTTGTGGTCTTGGATGAATTAGTGCAAGGTATGTCTCATCAATCACATAGTGGAGTTCAGCGCTTAAAGAACTTCCCTGTGCGCTCGAAAGAATTGCCCTGAGCAATTCTTTCGTCTCTGCTTCATCATTGGAGAACGGATTACACCAGCCATCTGCACCAAGCGAAATAGCTTTTACTCCATACTTTTTGCCAAGTTCTGAATACTCACCCTTGGGGTCAACAACAACAACTTTTCTTCCTCGCTCCAGTGCACGATCAAGCATCATTTTTGTGACAGTACTTTTCCCAGAACCAATTGATCCCGAAATAATTACATTTGGGTTCGTCACAAGTGATGCGTTGTATGCATCAAACGGATCGAAAACAAAATCTCTTCCACGAGCACAGCTCCCTAGTGGTCGACCATCTAGTCCTGTGCCTGCGTCGTATCCCGGTGCGCGCAAACTGTGCAGGTCCTGCGATGTTGCCCAGTGCGTCCAGGCACGTCTCACCATCCTGCACCCCCCGGAAGTTGAAAACGAAACCACTCAGCCTGTCTTGCAAAACCTTTTTGACACCTAAGGCCAGCATCTTGAGCAATTGAAACGACCTCTCTGGACCGCTTTAATAGTTCGCGCTGATTCGGAGCACTAATACTTATATACACAGCACATCTAAGAAGTGGCAGACCTTGTGCAACAAGAATTTCTCTCTGCCTCATTCTCTTAAAGGCGCGATCAGACTGCGCGGTACGCCTAAATCCAGCTTCGTGAGTCACGGCGCTGTCGCTACTTATTCGGTGCACTGCACGCGCCGCAATCTTTTGAGATTTTTCTATTGGGAGTACGTCGTAGTGGATAGAGAGATCAAGTGGCTGACCAGTTGTTTGTAGGCGTTCCAGCAATGCATTGTTTGTTGATGCCTGTGAGAAGTCACTAAGGCGAATAACACGAACTAGTGAATCCTTTGTTCGCGTGTATCCCCAGCGCTCTAAAACATCAACTGGCTCCAACGCCCCAATCAGTAGTGCAACTAACTCAGGACTGGCTTTCCAGTCCGGTGGAACAAATGTGCCTGCAGGGACACAGAGCAGAGTTTGGTTTTCTTCTTCTCCACAAAGGATATGCAGAGATACATGACTCGTCACCCCACTAAGAGCGAGAGAGCTGGTAATCGCTTTCAGTTGATTCGTCAATGCCCCATCACCACCTGACAAATCAAGTCTGCCCCGGTGAATAAGTGAATATCCAGAAAATGTAACCCGACCACTTGTCACTAGTTCAATGATGTTTTTGTTAGATGAGAACTGCACACGACTCCACTTGGTGCGCAGTAGATACATTGCAGCAAGAAGTAGCCACTCACCGTTGGTCAACCCATCTGATGACTGGGGAGAACAGGCAAGCAAGAACAGACCCACACAAAGTTCTATAACTGTGGCGTTTGGCCTAAGACACCAATCGCCAGTTACGAGAACACCAAGCAACAAAAGAACGGCCTGGTGTTTTCGAATGCCAATCCATCGAGACGCAGCATCACTATTTCCAATCTGAAGAATTTCACTCATCGCGAGAGCTCTTTTCCTCTGATGGTTCATAGTCACTTCGTGGTGGCATAGGAAAATCACCAGTTGAATGTGACATTGGAAAGCCCAGATCTTCAGTTCTGATGGGCTCAGAGAACTCCATGTTGCCCGTTGACATCATTTCTTGTGCCACAAGGACTGGCCGCATAGCAAGTTGAACACCTTGTTTCATCAACTGTCGCGTTCCCTGAAGATTATGAAATGCAGCATTCTCAATGAAAGGAATTATTCGAAGAAGCACAAACGGCGTAAAGGCAGCGAGGGCGATTGTTACTGCACCAGTAATTATTTGCGAGACAGAGTTTCCTTGGAGCTCATTGAGCCCAAGTGTTAAAGCAATGACAATAAATACCTTGCTGAGTGCGATGGCGCCAAACGTTTCTAGTAGTCGCCAGCCCAGTCTTCGAAGTGACGGAAGCGTACAGAGCGGCACAATGATTGGCACCATTACAAGAAGAAATGAGAGTGCCACTGTGCGAAGAATCAACTCACACCAAAGAAAGAATGACCCAATAACAATGCTGGACGAAAGAATAAAAATGCCTACACCTGGAGCAGTTGACGTTCCGTTAAACGCTGTAATTAGTGATGCGAGATGTTTATCAAGCGGGCCAGATGCAATGACAGAAAGTTGATCAACTGCTTCGAGCAGTAAACGAGCACCTGGTAGCGCTACAACAATTGCAAACACGCACGCAGGCGCTACACCGAGATATAAACGCCACAACTGCGAACTCTCTCCGTGTCGCAGTGCTTCAAGTGTTCCTACGAGTAGACCTATCAACATCAGCAGTGGGGCCACTGTTACGAGTGTTTTGAATTCAGGTGTCGCTGAGCGAACCACGGTTGCTGGTTCACTCGCACTAGTGAGAACCCCTCCTACGCCATTAATGAACCACTCAACGCTCGACAACACCCAAGCAGTGAGCGCATCAAATACGTCACCGAGTGTTGCCTTGGCTACGTTCTTTGCTGCACAACTTGTAATTGAAACAAAGCACAGAACACTGCCCATTATTTAACGCTGAGTCCAGTTGAAAAGAAAAAGTTAATGAGCTCAGGAGCTGCTCCAATAAGGATTGCGGCTCCGATTGCCGTTACCACTGCTCTGCGCCCAGCCATTGACTGGCTTGAATTCTGAAAATGTGACCCAACGGCCCACACTCCAGCACCAAGAACAAGCGCGATGAGGCAGGCAATTAGGGACCAGGACGCGATTCCATTGGCAATTTGCTGTAATACGGCACCCCCTGGGAGTGCCGTTGTTGATGGGGTGAGAGTAACGGCGACGAAGAGCATAAATATCTGACTTTCTGTTGGTTGCTACACAACTGTCGCTGGTTCACAATTACTGAATACATCTGCGAGAATGGACACGTGCTTATCGCCCTGACTCATAACCTGATCTCTAAATGGCCATCCTTTGCTGTTTACGCAGCCGCCTTTGGGGTGCTCGTGCTTGGACTATTTATCGGTGTTATGTGGAATCGTCGCCGTGGACACCGAGCCATTGCGCAGCGCCTTAACGCCCTCGGCTCACGACTTGGCTCTGAAGCAGATATTTCAGACGGCAAGGTTGAGACGGCAATAACGTTTCTTGAAGAAGTAACTGGGGTTGCAACTACAGCAGTGAGCGAATCTGCAGCAGAAACTGTACGACTTCGACGATCACTTGATGCACTGCAACTTGGACTAGTTCTTTGCGACGAAGCTGGGAATGTTATTTTCAGAAACTCACAGGCAGAAGCTCTCATGGAGAGCAAGTACGGTGATGCACTTGGTGCACAAGCTGTTACTGAAGTGCTCAGTGAAGGTTGGGCTAATGGTATTGCGGAACGATCAATTGAAATTTATGGTCCGCCACGTCGTACGCTGAGTATTCGAGCAACTGTTATTGACGACGGTCGTCGACCACTCGGAGTGATCGCCGCCATTGAAGATGTTTCAGAGCGACGTCGCCTAGAAGACATTCGTCGTGACTTCATTGCAAACGTTTCACATGAATTAAAAACACCAATGGGTGCACTTGGTCTTCTCGCAGAGACATTGCAATTTGAAAAAGATCCAAACGTTGCAGCACGACTTGCGGACCGCATTAACTCTGAAGCATTTCGAGTTAATCGCATCATTGAAGACCTCCTTGATCTTTCAAGAATTGAAAGTGAGGGCTCACCCACACGTGAGCCAATTTCGGTATCGCTCTTTGTGGCTGATGCTATTGAGCGCATTAGGACTGCTGCAGAGCAGCAAGACGTGACCGTTGAGTTCAAAGAACCAGAAACTAACTTCGTCGTTGTCGGTGACCGACGTCAATTAGTTTCAGCCATGCACGCACTGCTTGAAAATGCAGTGGTCTATTCACCTGCAAAGGGAAAGGTTTCAATCAAAACAGCTCGAGTTGAGGAATCAACAAATGAGTTTGGCGAGACTGTGGGCCCACTTATTCGCATCACCATTAAAGACCAGGGCGTTGGAATCCCTGAAAAAGATCTCGAACGTATTTTCGAACGTTTCTACCGAGTTGACCCGGGCCGTGCCCGTCAAACTGGTGGAACGGGTCTTGGACTAAGTATTGTTCGACACGTGGCACAAAATCACGGTGGAAATGTTCTCGTAACTTCAACTGAAGGAGAAGGATCAACGTTCTCGCTTGACCTTCCTATGAACCAATAATGTCAAAAAATAAAGAAGAAAAGAAAATCCACCTCCTGGTTGTTGAAGACGAAGAGTCATTCATTGACGCACTCGAAATTGGACTCGACCGCGAAGGCTTTAAAGTCACGATTGCTCGTGACGGTCAAGAAGCACTCGACAAATTCGAAGAGGGCAAGTTTGATGCGATTCTTCTTGACTTGATGCTGCCAAAAGTTTCAGGCCTTGATGTTTGCAGAACAATCCGAGCCAAAAGCGACATTCCAATCATCATCGTGAGCGCCAAGAGCGAAGAAGTTGACATGGTCTTGATGTTGGAGCTTGGTGCAGACGACTACGTCACTAAGCCATACCGCTTACGCGAACTAGTGGCTCGAATTCGTGCAGTACTTCGCCGTCGCGAAACATACACACCATCTGAAGAGTCAAGTACAGAAATTATGGAGTTTGGTCCAATTCTTCTCGACATTGACTCACGTAGGTGTTACGTGAGTGGTGAAGAAATCAAGCTTCGTAAAAAAGAATTTGCGTTACTACGAAATCTTCTTGAAAATCCCGGCCGTGTTATGACCCGTGAGGTTCTAATCGACCGCGTATGGGGTGATGACTATGTTGGTGACACCAAGACACTCGACGTGCACATCAAGCGCCTTCGTACATTGATTGAGTTCGATCCAAAGAATCCAATTCACATCACCACTATTCGTGGTGTTGGCTACCGGTTTGAGTTAACTAAGCCGGAATAACTGTTTTGCCGCCGAGGTATGGCGCAAGAACATCTGGCAGAACAATCGATCCATCGGCTTGACGCCCTGTTTCTACGAGCGCCGCCCAAATACGCGCCCACGCCAGAGCCGAGCCATTTACCGTGTGTACTAGGGCCGTTGAGCCATCTTCAGTGCGGTAGCGAACGTTTGCACGACGAGCTTGGAAGTCTCTAAACCAGCTCACCGACGAAACCTCTAGGTAGCGGTCAACGCCTGGGCTAAATACCTCAAGGTCGATTGTCTTCGCTGAAGAAGTTCCAAGGTCTCCGGTGCACAAGTTCAGTACGCGGTAGCTGAGTCCAAATGCCTGCAGCATTGCTTCGGCGCGAGCCAAGATGTCAGCGTGTGCGGCTTCTGCTTGTTCAGGAAGGCAGTATGCGAACAACTCAACCTTGTCGAATTCGTGAACACGAAGTAGTCCTCTGGTGTCTTTTCCAGCAGATCCAGCTTCGCGTCGAAAGCACGCGGTCTGTGCGGTGTAGCGAATTGGCAATGTTTTTGGATCAAGGATTTGATCACGAAGCATTGAGGTAAGTGGCACTTCAGAAGTCGGAATCGCCCAGAGGTCGTCACGCTCAATGGCGTACATGTCATCTTGTGATTTAGGAAGGTGACCTGTTGACATCATTGTTTCAGTTAACGCAAAGCTCGGTGGTCGAAGTTCTTCGTAGTCACCCATGTGCTGATCAAGTGCGTAGAAACCGAGTGCGCGAAGAAGGCGTGAACCAAATCCTCGGTACAAAGGGAACATTGATCCGGCAATCTTTGCGCCTGACTCCATGTCGAGCAGTCCCAGCTCTAGACCAATTTCCCAGTGAGGCTTTCGTTGATACTCGGCATAGACCGGCTCGGGCTTTCCTTCTTCCATCCCCGGCCACCAGCGACGAAGTTCTACGTTTTCGGTTTCGTCTTTTCCAATTGGAACTTCTGGTGAAGGAAGGTTTGGAATAAGGAGGAGTCGACTGCGAAGATCCGCGCCAACTTCATCAGTCTTGGCGCTCGCTGTGCTTTCTTGCTCCCCAACTGATCGACTTTTTTCAGTAAGGGTTTCAGCAGTAGCGGTGTCCTTGTTTCGACGCGCTTCTCCAACTTGGCGAGATAGGTCTTTTACTTCAGCACGGAGACGCTCAGCTTCTTGCAAGAGGCGACGATGCTCAACGTCGAGGGCAATAATTTCGTCCATTGTTGACGTCGAAATTCCACGGCGAGATAGCGCTTCCTTAACAAAATCTGGCTCTCGGCGTAGTTGTACAAGATCAATCATGAATACAAGACTACCGATACTTGCCACGAGGGGTGTTTCGAGCGGTTAGTTTCAAAGTACATGAGTTACGCCATTGAAGCCCAAAATCTCGCAGTTGCCTACGGTGAACTGCGCGCCGTGGACGGCGTTGATTTTCACGTTGGCTACGGTGAGGTCGTTTCACTACTTGGTCCAAATGGGGCCGGCAAGACAACTGCTGTAGAGACACTGCTGGGTTTTAGGTCACCAACATCAGGCAACGCTCGTGTTCACGGCCTTGACCCGGTACGAGACCACCAAGAAGTTGTTCTTCGAACTGGAGCACTACTGCAGCGCGGTGGTGTTTGGTTTCCAATGTCACCGGTCCAAGTTCTTCGACTCACCTCGAGCTACTACCAAGCTCCTCGTGATGTGAACGAGCTCCTTGATCTTCTTGACTTACGTCGTTGCGCAAAAACACCGTGGAGAAGACTTAGTGGCGGAGAACAGCAGCGGACACTTCTCGCGCTCGCGCTTCTTGGTCGACCTAAAGCATTGCTTCTTGACGAACCAACCACCGCAGTTGACCCTGAAGGCCGACAAGTCATTAGAGACCTGATTAAGAATGAGCGCGACCGAGGTTGCGCACTGCTCATTACGACTCACGAGCTCAGCGAAGCAGAGCGTGTTGCAGACAGGGTTGTTGTAATGAATCGCGGTCACATAGTTGTGCAGGGAACGCTCGATGAACTAAGTGGCTCGCCAGAAATGATCTTGGAAGTGTCGAGCCCTATTGATCCAACTGCATTAAGCGCAGTTCTTTCGTGCGCCGTGACACTCGATGGACCTCTGCAACTTCGCTGCGACACAGCATCATCACCGGAAAAGATTTCATTGGTGACCTCTTACTTAAACAGTGTCAATGTTTCAATGACATCACTTCGCACACGTGCCTCACTCGAAGAGCGTTATCTAGAACTAATTGGAAACGAAAACTCAGAGGTTCGCTCATGAAGCCTTGGTGGGCGCAAACCCGTGCAGAAATTGAAATGACCCTTCGCCGTGGTGAAACACTGCTGCTCACCATTGGCATTCCAGTACTCCTACTGGTCTTCTTTTCGGTCTCTAAGGTCACCACATCACCAACCCCACACCGTGTTGACTTCATTGCTCCTGGTGTTCTCGCGCTTTGCATAATGTCGACATCACTCGTTGCACTCTCAATCAGCACAGGCTTTGAGCGCTCGTATGGAGTGTTGCGTCGACTTCACGTAACGCCGCTGGGCACACGCAGGCTTATTGGAGCAAAGATTGCTGGCGTTCTCGTCACCGAAGTTATACAAGTAGCTGTACTTTCTCTTGTTGCTCTACTTCTCAAGTGGCATCCGCGCGGTGGTTTTAGTGGTGGGCTCGAAGTAGCGGCACTGATGATTCTTGGCTCAGGTGGGTTTGCTGGCATAGGACTACTTCTTGCGGGACGACTTAAGGCAGAAGTAAATCTTGCGGCGAGCAATGGTCTTTATTTGATCCTCTTGCTGGTTTCTGGAATCGTGGTGCCAATTGACTCCATGCCCCAAATCATCCAGCACATTGTTGTGGCCACACCATCGGGCGCGCTCGCAGAAGGTCTTCACCGCGTTTTGGGGCTTGGGCTTCAGCCAACTATTGGCGACTGGATCAGCGTTGCGCTTTGGGCACTACTGGCGCCACTGCTAGCAATGCGAACATTCCGCTTTGACTAATTAAGTAGTGCGAGTCCTTTAGAGAATTCACTCACTGGAATTGCTCCCAGGTAAACACCTTTGATGACACCGGATTTGTCAATGAACATAGTTTCAGGCAAATTCGAAATTCCAAATTCATTCGTTGTTACTTTGCCATCTGGGTCATAAGCAACCGGGAACGAAAGTCCCATTTGTTTTACAAATGTGCGACCAGCACTTTTTGCATCAAGCGCATCTATCCCAATTACTTGAGTTGAACCAAGACTATGAGCACTCAAATACTTTTCAATCTTTGGAAGCTCCTCGCGACACACGGTGCACCAGCTGGCAAAGAACATCACAACGCCTGGGTGGCCCGACTTCCAAGGAGCGCTCACGTCTGGTCCATCTTGTAGCGAAGCCTCAGTGAAAGCCTTGACGTGTTTTCCAACTTGATGTGAGCTTGTGAGAGCCGATGGTTGTTGAACCGTGCCACCCGTGAAGTGCGAAACAACGGCAATCAAAACAATTGCAAGAACCAGTCCAATACCAATTGAAACAAACATCATTGGCGAGGGATGACCTCGCTGAGGCTTAGTGGTTTCGGACGAGGACATCTACAGCCATCATTACGAATAGACCCGTGAGGTACGTGATTGAAAAGTGAAAGAGTCGCATGGCTTCATTGACATCAGCCTTGTCTTCACGAGCATGCAAAAACAATTTGAACGCATAGAACGTGAACATTCCACCGAGCAACGTGGCAGAAAGTGCGTACACCCATCCAAGGTGTGCAGCGGGGCCAACCAACATTGTTAGTGCCCACATAATCACTGAGTACACCAAAATCTCTAGCGTTGTTCGACGTAGTGATGCAACAACCGGCATCATTGGAACATTCGCTGCGGCGTAGTCATCACGGTAACGAACTGCGAGTGCCCAAAAGTGCGGCGGAGTCCAAATGAAGATGACGACAAAAAGAAGAATTGGTGTCCACGTCACATTGTTCTGTACCGCAGCCCAGCCAATGAGCACCGGAACCGCGCCTGCAGCGCCACCAATAACAATGTTCTGCTTAGACCTGCGCTTCAACCAAATTGTGTAGATGAAAACATAAAAAGCTGTAGCTCCCATGGCGAGCCACGCAGAAAGATAGTTCACGCGCCACGCCAGTAACCCAAATGAAAGTAGTTCAAGAATGCAAGCAAATATTGTTGCGGCTCTAGGTGTCATGACACCGGTAACGAGTGGACGCTTCTTCGTGCGCTCCATAACTGCGTCAATGTCACGGTCATACACCATGTTGAATGTGTTCGCCCCACCAGCAGCGAGGGTGCCACCAATGAGTGTTGTGATCATGAGCCAAATTCCCGGGATTCCGTTTGCGGCGACGACCATGGTTGGAATAGTTGTGACTAGTAGCAACTCAATAATTCTTGGCTTTGTGAGTGCGACGTAGCCCTTAATTACTTCACCAGCGGTGTGCTTTTGGGCGGTTGTTGTCATGGATGCCATTCTACGAGTCAAGTAATACCCCTAGGCTAGGCACGTGTCTAGACCTCGTATAACCGTCTCTGTCCCAGTCTTTCGCTGGATGGCTTTCACCACATTTCTCTCGATGATCCTTATTGTGCTGAGTGGTGGTGCAGTTCGCCTTACCGGCTCAGGACTCGGATGCCCAGACTGGCCCACTTGCTTTCATGGGAAGATTGCTGGTTCGTGGAACATTCACCCATTCATTGAATACACCAACCGGATGATTACCGGTGTACTCATTGTTGTTACAACGGTTGTTTTCATTGCAGCTTTTCTTAGATCACCCCGCCGACGTGACCTAATTGTTCTTTCGGGACTTCTCATACTTGGGATTTTTGCGGATGCAGTTCTAGGTGCGTTTGTGGTCTACACAAAACTAAACCCGTGGCTTGTGTCAATTCACATGCTGCTTTCAATCGCCATGGTTATCGTCGGCGCGATTTTCTATCACCGATCAAAATATGTTTACGGCCCGAACGCTCGCAGTGATGTTCGAAGTCCGCAGTTCTTGCGCATTGCACGCCTTTTGTGGATTCCATTTGCTGTTCTACTCGTAACAGGAACTGTCACCACAGGATCTGGTCCACACGCTGGTTCGTTCCAGGGTCAAATGCGCGCTCGTCGCCTACCCTTTGCGTTTCAAAATGCAGCATGGGTTCACTCACTCGCCGCACTTCTATTCGTAGGGCTTGTTGTTGGACTACTCATCAGCATTTGGAAAACTTCTGCGCCAGAAGCATTGCAACTTGGTGTTCGGCGTTTGGTAATCATTTCCTTGCTGCAGGGACTTATTGGTGCAACACAGTACGTGCTTCACGTTCCAGTTGTTTTAGTGGAACTACACATACTTGGTGCAGTTTCGTTAGCGATTGGTGTCACGCAATTTCATCTACGCCAAAGTGCTCATGACCGTGAGCCGCTTATTCCGAAAAAATAACCACCGCATAGTGCCCGACAACTTCAGGCACCTTTTGGTGGAGACGATGGGGATCGAACCCACGACCTCAGGCTTGCAAAGCCCGCGCTCTACCAACTGAGCTACATCCCCTAGGGGAATCTCATCCTAGCAAATCTCTGACTAGTCGGGCTGATGACGCCTAATTGCACGCTCGCGCTGACGGTCAATCCGCAGCATTTTGCGCTCCACATCTGCCCATTGCAGTGGTGATTCTTCCACTGGAATTCCTTCATCTTCTGCGTGAAAAAAGATTCGAAACGCCACAACCCACATTGGTAAGTAGCACCCCAACTTGGCAACGAACCCAGCTAGCTGCTGATCGAATACTGGGGTCATGTTTAGAAGCTCTTGCTGATTATGAAGACCAGGGTAGAGAGAATGAACTGAAAAAATCCAAACAAAAGAAAGACTCGTAACAACGAGAGAAGAAACAAAAATGAAACCTGCCCTGCCCGCTGGCGAAAGGCGGCGCGCTCCAGGAATTATTGCGAGGCTTGGAATCCAGAGCAGGAATCCACTCAACAACGTTGTGAGCAGCACAATGTTTCTACCAAGCGTCGAGCTTGCACCCCAGTCAACAAGTGGTGTTGAAAGTGTCAGTGTTCCAAGCACTGTTACCAGAAAGAGTGCGAGCCCAGGGTGTGCAACTTTTGTTGCGACAAAGTCAACAGCCTTTGGACGCGTCAGTCGAGAGAAAATTTGTATGGGAACACTTCGAAGCAGCAGTGGTGCAACGAGCAACATAATGACTAGGCGCTGCACTGTTGCAACGGTTAATGACACCGATGCTGCAATATCGCCAATTGGCCAGACAACAACTACAAGTAACGAAATCAGTGCCCACGAACAAAGTCTTCGCTGATGTTCATTAGCAACAAAGCTACGGTGCGTTGCCCAGCACACCCCTATAAAAAGTAACTCTTCTATGTGCCACTGAAAGGGCAGCAATGTTGCCATCACGCAACGATAATGGCTCTTACGCCACTTGTTTTGCGCGTCGACTTCGCACGCGTGGTCCCATGTTCGTAATGAGCAAAACCCAAATAAGAATGTCCGTGTACACAATCACTCCTGGGAACAGTGCGCCAGCAGTCGTGATTTGGTCCAAGGTCAAAATCGTAATAAGGCAGTTAACAACACCCATTAAAAAGGCTTGCGGTGATTCGGTTTCTGGTGCAATCCAAGATTTACGAACTGTTGGTAGGGCTGCAATGTGATCTGCAATACAAAATGAGACCAGCGCAACCGTTGGCTGATTGATGAATACCCAGAACCCCAAACCAACTAGTGATGCAGCGCCGCAGACGACATCGAATGTTCCGATTTGCCAAACGCTTTTTTTATTATGAAAGGAAGCTGAAATTACAACAAACGGGATAATCCCAAGAATAAGTGTCATGTAGGCAGCAATACCAACGTGTTGTTGCAGCTCAACGCCAAATGAAACTAGTCCAAGAAATCCCCATAGCCCCCACGTCACTCTGTTCGGTGCAGTTTCTCCGCGCCACGTATCGCGGGTGTAGCCATACATTCCGTACAGCGATAGCCCCATTGCGAGGTAGATGAATTGGGAAGGAATCACCCGTTAAGTTTGCTCGCTCTTTTTAAAAAATTTGGGATAGTCCCGTGTGGCTTTATTTTCCAACACATCAGGTAGCGTCGTAAGTCATGGATGCAAAGACTTTTCTTGGTATGAACCAAACTGACGAGAACACGTGGACCTTTGAAGTCACTGAGCGAATCATGACACCTGGGAAATTTATGTTTGGTGGATGTGGGCTTGCATCGAGCTTGGTGGCACTTGAAGGCGCGAGTGGTCGACCTACTGTTTGGGCGACTGCACAGTATCTTTCTTACGCACCACTCGGGTCAACTGTCAACGTAAAGACAAACCTTGTTGTTGCGGGTGGTCATGTGACACAAGCTCGCGCTACTGCTTTTGTTGAAGACCGAGAAATCTTGACCGTTAATGCAGCACTAGGAACCGGAACGCTTAGTTCAGAAACCCCGTGGCTCGACATGATTGATGTTTCTTCTCCCGAAGAGTCACGGCCGCGAATTATGCCGGAGCGATTTGATAATTCAATTTTCGACCACGTTGAAACACGCATTGCGCTCGGACGCAGGTATGAAGACATGGACGGATCACCTGGGTCCCCAGTCTCTGCGTTTTGGTCACGAGTTCCAGGGCACCTTGAGCCATCAGCAGCAACGCTCGCAATTTTTGGCGACTACCTAGCTGGCGGTGTCAGCCAACCGCTTGGCCAGTACACCATGGGTCGCAGCCTTGATAACACGATTCGCATTGCAACTCTTGAGCCCACTGAGTGGGTTCTTTGTGAAATGCACATGTATGCACTGAGCGGCGGCTTCGCACAAGGAACAGCATTTTTATGGAGCGAAAAAGGAACGTTGCTTGCAACCGCCAGTCAGTCAATTGCATCAAAACTCTTTGACCCCACGCGCTTCTAAAGCCCCTTGTGGTCTGGTGTAGATTGGTACCCCTGCGGGGCTATAGCTCAGTCGGTTAGAGCGCGTCACTGATAATGACGAGGTCGTAAGTTCGATTCTTACTAGCCCCACCACTGCAGAGCCCGAACCTTGGGTGAATGCGTTAGCGTTTACGTAGATAACCAAAGGAATAAGTATGGCGACCGACCGTGAATCACTCAGCAGCATCGAACGCGAAAAAGCCTCCGTATTTCACTCCTGGTCCGCCCAGGCAACACTCAACCCACTCATGGTTAAAAGTGCTGAAGGCGTGTACGTTACCGATGAAGCTGGCAAGACCTACATGGACTTCTCTTCACAACTTGTTAATACAAACATTGGCCACCAACACCCCAAGGTCATCAAAGCAATTCAAGATCAGGCTGCAAAACTGGCAACAATCGCACCACAGCACGGTTACGAATCTCGCTACCGCGCGGCAGAACTAATTCTCGACCACTCCTTTGACGGTGCCGCAAAAGTATTTTTTACAAATGGCGGAACTGAAGCAGTAGAGCACGCAGTGCGTATGGCTCGTCTTCACACTGGTCGACACAAAGTACTTGCGCAGTACCGCAGTTACCACGGCGCAACTTCAACATCAATCAACTTGACTGGTGACCCACGTCGCTGGGCGAATGACAATGGATCTTCTGGAGTTGTTCACTTCTTTGGACCATTCCTCTACCGCTCGATGTTCAACGCAACAACCGAACAAGAAGAGTGCGAGCGTGCACTTGCCAATCTTGAGAACACAATTATCTTCGAAGGACCAACTGCATTCGCCGCAATCATTCTTGAAACAATTCCGGGCACCGCAGGAATTATGGTTCCACCAGCTGGCTTCTTAGCTGGGGTGCGAGCAATCTGTGACAAGTACGGAATTGTTTACATCGCGGACGAAGTGATGTGTGGCTTTGGTCGTACTGGTGAATGGTTTGGTTACTTAGGCCAAGGCATAAAGCCTGACCTCGTCGCTTTCGCCAAGGGTGTTAACTCTGGTTACCTCCCACTTGGTG
>CAIKVF010000151.1 GCA_903830745.1 uncultured Actinomycetes bacterium
ACACCCAATCACTGACATTCAGTCCGGTAGTGGATTCGTTGGTAACGGCTTCATGTTCGCTCGACCACAGAAGTCTGTGGTTCGTGGCCCATTTGTCGCGTCGCCAGCACCAGCGTGGTTCTCGACGAATGGTAATGCCGCAGTTGTGATGCGCAAACTTCTTAACTTCGAAGTGAAGCCGACCTGGTTAAAGCTTCCTGGACTACTTAAGGCAGCGCTTAAGAGTTAAGTGGCACTGTGGCGACACTCGTGTTGCCAACAACTACACACGTTGTAGGCAAGCAGGCAACATCGTTAAACGGTGTCGCTACGTAGTTGAGCTTGTTGACTACGAGTACATCTTTATGCAATGTTTCAAGCCACGGTTCATTCTTTTTTGTCGCGCCCATCACAACACACGTATTGCTATTTGTGCACGCCATTGCAGTCACTCCACTATTGGAAGAACTAACTTTTTTCCAAATTCGTCCAAATGTTTTGGTTCGAACAATAAAGCTGTTCCCTGACGAATCTGTCATAGTGCCAATGCACGTAAGTACGTTGCACGAAAGTGAACGAAGTGATGTCCACGAAGTGTTGAGTGGTCGCTGCAACCATTTCGTTCCACCAGTATGCGTTGCATAAAGAAGTGCCGACGAGCCTGCTCTACTTGCTCCACTCACAAGGCAGTTATTCACGTCGTCGCACGACATTGAAATCGGTCCACCAGCTGAAAAAGTTGAGGGGAGCGCTACTGGTGTCGACCACGTCGCGGCACCGTCTTGGCTAAGGGACAGCTCTAGTAAAGAAGTACTTGGGTCAAAGCCAATGGCGGCACATGTGCTGTCCGCAAAACAGTCGATTGAGCGAATTGTTTGAAACATCGTTGGCATCTGCAATGAAGACAGAGAACCAAAACTGTATTTCCATAGAAACTGCGAGGTTGCGGTGTTGCCAGTGAGCAAGCATCCAGTTGTCCAGCACGATGATGTTGTGATCTGAAGTGGGGTTGCAGGAAGACGGAGCGCAGACCACGTCTTTGAAGACTCTGTGTATTGTTCGCCCGACCCGTACTGTGACGTGCTGACTGCAATGCACGAGGTAGCGGTGCACGACGCGCTTGTTAGAGCATCGTTAATACTCAGCGTTGGGGTGCCAGTGATTGTTGGTCCACTCGGTAGCGACTGCGTTGTTGCGCTACAGCCTGCAAGCAGCACTGAGGCAATAGCCACCGCAATAAGTACACGAATAGAACGCATTGTTGTTATTTAGCCAGCGGCGCGAACAGCTGCAGCGAGCACGCTGAGGCCGTCAGCAAGCTGCTCGTTGGTGATGGTCAGTGGTGGCAACAGGCGGATTACGTTTCCGTATGTTCCACACGCCAGCGCAATCACACCTTGTGAGTTGCAGTAGCTAACAATCGACTTTGCAGCAGCAGCGTTGGCGTCCTTGGTACCAGGCATTACGAGCTCCATTGCAATCATGGCGCCCTTTCCACGGACGTCACCAATGATTGCTACGTCTTGCTGGAGTGCCTTGAGTGCACCAGTAATGGCTTCACCAAGTTCACGAGCGCGTGCAATGAGGTTTCTCTCACGCATCACACGAATAACTGCGAGTGC
>CAIKVF010000152.1 GCA_903830745.1 uncultured Actinomycetes bacterium
AAGGGAGTGCGAAAGGGCAGTGCCGTTGTTTCGCAGAAGCATGCGAACTTCATCATTGTTGACAGTGACGGAAGCGCTAATGACGTGTACGAATTGATGAAGTTCATCCAGGAGCGCGTCGTTGAATCTTCTGGCGTCTTGTTGCACAGCGAGCACCACTTTCTGGGCTTGGGAGATTTGACGTGAGTCGTAGGAAACCTGCAGCAACTGCACAGAGAAGACCAAGAGCAAAGAAGCAAACTACGGCCGCAAGAACCAGTCGCCCAGCACAAAGACAGCAACGACAACCGAAACCTCAGAAACAAAAGCGTGAACGAAAGCCAATTGCTACATCTACAAAAATTCTTCTGCTAATTGGCCTTACTGTGACCACACTGCTACTTGGCGGGAACTGGATTCTGCACCGATCATTTTTTAACGTACATACAGTTCACATCTATGGCGTTGTCCATGAAGATCCGAAAAAAGTATTGAAGGCAAGTGGGCTTGAGACGCACCCATCGTTGATTGGTGTTTCGGCGCACTCAATTGAGCACAACCTTTCTTCATTTCGCTGGATCTCGAGTGTCTCTATTACTAAGCAGTGGCCGAGCACCGTGAACGTCACTATTCATGAGACTCGACCCGTTGCTGTTGCCTTTAATGGCGCGCATGTTCTTGAGTATGTTGCCGCCAATGGAGCTGATTTAGGCCCTGCACCACTGCACGCAAACTATCCAACACTTATCTACTTAAATCCTTTAAATAACTCGTGGCCATTTATGAAGTCAGGTTTTGCAGCGGTAGATGTTGCTAATCGACTACCTAAATCAATCGCTTGGCAGGTCTCAAAAATCACGGTTGCAGCGAATGGTCACGTGACCCTGGGGATGGAGAGTCCCGTCAGTTTTGTGATCGGCGCCACAACGAACCTCAAAGCAAAGTTCGTGGCCATTGCTTCAGTCATTGCCCACAGCACCCTAAAAGCCGGTGATGTAGTGAACGTTGAGGCCCCAACCGTGCTATCGGTGACTGGGCCTCCTCCCTCGTAAAAGGGTCTATTTGACCGTAGTTCTGAGGCAAACTAGCCTTCGGGAACAATAAATCGCGTAGAACTGTGTTGTACGTAGTTCGCAAAAAGTACCCAAGGGGATTTCATGAGTCTGAAGCAGAGCAACTACCACGCAGTAATCAAAGTAATTGGTGTTGGTGGTGGTGGCGTTAACGCCGTTAACCGCATGATCTCATCTGGTCTTCGCAACATTGAGTTCATTGCAGCGAACACAGACGCGCAAGCTCTACTCATGAGTAAAGCAGACATCAAGCTCGACATTGGTCGTGAACTAACTCGTGGACTCGGTGCTGGAAGTGACCCTGAAGTAGGGCGCCAAGCTGCAGAAGACCACCGTGCTGAAATTGAAGCAGCACTTAAAGACACCGACATGGTGTTCATCACTGCAGGTGAAGGTGGAGGAACCGGAACTGGTGCCGCACCAATCGTTGCTGAAGTTGCACGCGCAATGGGCATCTTGACAATCGCTGTTGTGACTCGTCCATTCGCATTCGAAGGAAAGCGTCGTGCCAACCAGGCCGAAAAGGGAATCCAGGCGCTACGCGACAAGGTTGACACTCTCATCGTGATCCCTAACGACCGTCTTCGTGCGGTAACAACTCAGGAAACAACCATGCTTGACGCATTCCAGGTTGCTGATGATGTTCTGCTCGCTGCAGTTCGTGGTGTTACTGACCTCATTACTGTCCCTGGACTTATCAACACTGACTTCGCTGACGTTTCAACAATTATGCGCAACGCCGGAACCGCAATCATGGGTGTTGGAACATCAACTGGTGATGGACGTGCCGTAAACGCTGCACGCGCTGCAATTACTTCACCACTCCTTGAAACAGCTATTGATGGTGCTCGTGGAATCTTGATCAACATTGTTGGAAGTTCAAAGATGACTATGCAAGAAGTCACTGACGCTGCAAGCATCATCAACGACGTTGCTCACCCAGATGCAAACATCATCTTCGGTTCAGTAATTGATGACTCAATTGGCGAAGCAGTTCGCGTGACTGTTATTGCTGCTGGATTCGACACCACTGCACCTAAGAAGAAGGAACAAGAACCTCAGACAACGCAGATGCCGTCAATCACTGAAGCACCAAAGAGTGACATCTTCTCTTCTAGTTCCAGCGACGACTTCTTTGACGTCGGTGGCGATGACGACCTCCCAAGCTTCCTCCGCTAGTCCACTCTTTTCTCGAGTAGCCCAGAACCTCCTGGACCTGCAACGTCGCATTGAGTCGACGGGGCGAAGTCTCAGTGATGTGCGCATTGTTGGCGTCACTAAAACCTTCGGAGAAGACGTTGTTCGTGTGGCCCGCGAGGTTGGACTTACGTGCGTGGGGGAGAACTACGTAGAAGAGCTCGAGCAAAAACGACTCAGTTGTTCTGACGTTGATGTCACGTGGAATTATCTAGGTGCTCTTCAAACAAATAAAATCGCACGAATCGCACAAAACGCTGACGTAATTTGCGGTGTAAGTCGAATAAAGGAAATTGAAAAGATCGCATCCGTGAAAGATGCAGCGTCCATCTACGTTCAGGTCGACTTCACGGGCGCTGCGGGCAGGAATGGGGCAGTCGAGTCAGACGTAGAAGCGCTTGTGGCGAGAGCCAAGGATTTAGGGCTTGATGTGAGGGGGCTCATGTGTGTTGCTGCTCCAGGAAATGACGCTGCAAGATTGTCTTTTTCTAAATTGACCATTCTCGCTAATTCCTTAGGCCTTAAGGAGCGCTCAATGGGAATGACTGATGATTTGGAGATTGCGTGCGAACTGGGCAGTACCGAAGTTCGCATAGGGCGCGCCCTATTTGGCCCAAGGTAATGGCGAAGGCTCGTCTGGCCTAACATAGATACAAGCGGTTTGCCCGCAAGGAGAGATGTAGATGAAAGACAGAATGCGCGCGATTCTCGGATTCCTGGGACTCGTAGAAGATGAATACGGTGAGTACACCCCGAGTGCACCATCTCGTCCATTTTCAGGTGGCGATGCACAAGATGATCAGGGCTACCCAGTACAACCTGCACCAAGCATGCAGCGCACTTTTCCTACGACTCCAAGCGGTGTCCGTGTTGCACGAACACCTAACGCTCCAGTGCGCGCTCCTCAAGTTTCAATGATTGATGCACCACAGCAAGGCCTTCGCGTTCAACCACTTCCTGCGAGCCAGATGCGTGGAGTGCAGCCGCTCAGCCAAGACCGTGAAGTCACAATCTTTAAGACAAATGACTACAACGAATTCGGAAAAATCACCGACATCCTTCGTGGTAACCGAGCTGTGGTTATTGACCTTCGCGACAATGACTCAGTTATGCAGCGTCGAATTTTGGACTTCGCAACCGGAACTGCGTACGCCCTTCAGGCGAGCATTGACCGTCTAGAGGGTGGCACTGTGTACTTGGTTTCTCCTCGTGGTGTCCACGTGAGTCTGGATGTTAAAGACCGTCTACGTGAATCGAACTACAGGGCGTTTTCACTGTGATCACCCTTATCCGTGAAATTATTTTCATCTACACGTGGTTAATTATCATTGCGTCACTTATGAGCTGGTTCCCAGACAACAGCTCATCTGGCGGTGTTGCGACGGTCAAGAGAGTTCTGCATTCACTCACTGAGCCAGTACTTCGCCCAATTCGTCAAATTCTGCCTAGATCTCGCTTCGGTGGTGTTGGAGTTGATTTCTCGGCGTTGGTCGCAATTGTTGTCTTAAACATCATTGCTCGGGTCATTTAGGCCATTTACCAGCAAACACCGCTCTGGAGCGGTAGGGTGTCCAGCATGGATAACACAGAAAACACTTCTTCAGCTATTGAGGTTATCGACACCATTTCGTTTGGCACCAGTATTACAAAGGGCTATCGAATCCAGGAAGTTGATGACTACTTAGAGCGACTTTCAGTCGAGATTCGCCAGTTAAAGGATCAACTCCAGCAGGCTCGTCAAGTTTCTCGCCAAGCAGCAGAACGTATTAATCAACTAGAGAGCGGAAGAGCTACATCTAGCTCAACTGGACCAACACCAATTGTTCAGTCAGCGCCTGCTCCTCGTCCAGTTTCGCACGATGGTGCAAGTCAAGTTACGTCAATGATTGCCATGGCTCAAGAGTTCATCGAGCAAAAGCAGGCTGACGCCGAATCTAAGGCATCACAATTTATTGGTGAAGCACAAGAGCGTGCACGTGAAATTATTTCTGAAGCAAGAAGTCGTGCAGAAGATGAAGTGAATCGACTCAATGGCATGAAGCAGCGACTAAGCGAAGATGTTGACACGCTTACGCGTCAACTTGAATCAGAACGTGCTCGCCTAGGAACATTCCTAAACGAATTTGCACGATGGATCGAAGGCTCACTCAGTGTTGGTGGCGCAGCTCGTCCTGCATCTCCTGCTCGCCAACCTGCTCCTCAACCAGCACCGCAGGCTCAGGTTCCACCACGCCCAAGCACCCCACCGCCTGCTGCTCCAGCACCTGCGCCACAGCACTCCAGCAATCAAACGCTGGGGTTTGACCAGCAATCTCAGCAAGATCGCTCATAACGACTCTGCTGGCTGATAGGGTCAGCGCGCGCTGTTTTCATCGTCTCCTAAGGAGTTGACCATGCCCACCAGCACCAAGAAATCGAAGAAAGCCTCCGTTAAAAAAACGATGGCCGTAAAAAAGAACGTCAAGAAGGCAGTGGCTAAGAAAGCCCCTGCTAAAAAGGCCTCTGCGAAAAAGAAGCCAACCATTAAGAAAGCAACAGTGAAGAAGACTACGAAGAAGACTCCTGCTAAAAAAGCACCGGCTAAAAAGTCGTCAGCTAAGAAAGCTCCTGCAAAGAAGCCAGCTGGGAAAAAAGTCTTAACACCTGCGCAGAAAGCCGCTGAAGCCAAGAAGGTTCTTGCAGCAAAAGCCAAAGCCGTCGCCGCTGCAAAAGCTGCGAAAGAAAAAGAAGCAAAAGCCAAAGCCGCTGCAAAAGCCAAGGCCG
>CAIKVF010000153.1 GCA_903830745.1 uncultured Actinomycetes bacterium
CCTTTGGAGCCTTTGAAGCCTTCACTTGGATAGCTTCTCCAGTCTGTGGGTTACGTGCTGTACGAGCCTTACGCTGTACACGCTCGAATGAAAGAAAGCCAGAAAGAACGATCTTTTCGCCCTTTGTAACGTTCTTGACAACTACGTCTTCAAAGGCCTTTAAAACTTCTGCCACTGTGCTCTTTGTTGCGCCGCTTTCGGCAACGATTGCATCTACTAACTCGGCCTTGTTCACCGGAGCTCCTAACTCTTGTAAAAAGGTCTGGGAGTGTTCCCATAAACCTGTAAACATCTTTATCGCAAAAACCCTTAAAAATAGGGATTCTGAGCAATTTTTTTCAAAATAGGGGTTGGTAGGGGTAATAAAAGTCCTGGTCAGAGTTTATAAAGAAATTCCCAATAATTTCCCCAAAAACATGCTTTCTCCTAAGGTGGAAGCATGACTTCCATAGATCGCGCAAAATTGGCCCAATTAGTCGCCTCCGAGAGGGACCTCTACGAAAAGCGCCATCCAGGCTCGAAGAAACTCTACGAAGCATCAAACAATCTCTTTGCTCGAGTGCCCATGACGTGGATGAATAAGTGGGCGGGCGGATTCCCTCTTTCCTTTGTTTCAGCTCACGGGGCCACCATCACTGACGTTGATGGCAATGAATTCATTGACTTCGCACTCGGTGACACTGGTGCCATGGCGGGACACTCCCCAGAGCCACTCGTAAAGGCCATGGCCAAGCGCATTGGCACTGATGGAGGAGTCACAACAATGCTGCCAACTGAAGATGCCCAGTGGGTCGCTGCAGAAATGACACGCAGGTTTGGCCTTCCTAAATGGTCATTCACACTGAGCGCTACTGATGCGAATCGCTGGTTGTTGCGCTTAGTTCGCCTCGTCACAAAACGCCCAAAGATTCTGGTGTTCTCGTATTCGTATCACGGCTCAGTTGATGAGACCTTTGTTTCTGTTGACGAAAAAGGCAATGCACAGTCGCGTCCAGGAAACGTTGCTTCAGCATTTGATCCAACAACGACAACACGCGTTGTTGAATTCAATGACCTCGATGCACTGGAGCGCGAACTCGCTCACGGTGACGTTGCAGCAGTACTCACTGAGCCAGCGCTCACCAACATTGGCATTGTTCTGCCCGAACCTGGATTCTTAGAAGGTGTTCGCGAGCTCTGTACGAAGTATGGATCATTGCTGATCCTTGACGAGACGCATACGTTCTCTGCTGGTCCCGGAGGATCAACCAAGCGGTTCAATCTAAAGCCTGATGCCATCACCATTGGAAAGTCACTCGGTGGTGGAGTGCCGTGTGGCGCGTATGGACTCAGCGAAGATCTGTCGAACCGCGTGCTGAGTGCTGTTGACGAAGGAGTCGACATTATTGACGTAGGAGGCGTAGGTGGAACTCTGGCTGGAAATGCAATGAGCTTTGCTGCGATGCGTGCAGTTCTCTCAGAAGTATTAAGCGATGACGTCTTTGGCCCCATGGAAGATCTCGCAACATTGTTCACAAGCGGCGTTCAGTCAACTATTGACGGCTACAACCTGCCTTGGTCAATCAGCCAGCTCGGAGCTCGCTGTGAGTACCGATTCGCGAACCCAGCACCAAAGAATGGTGGCGAATCGTTGAAGTCTTCTGATCCACTGCTCGAGGACTACCTGCATCTCTACTGCATTAATCGCGGCATTCTTATTACGCCGTTTCACAACATGGCGCTCATGTGTCCTGCAACGACTCGCGTGCAGGTGCTTTCTCACGACGCAGTCTTCTTAGACGCAGTGCGTGAATTAGTCGAATAAGAGCACTTCGCTGAGTCTCGTAGGATAGAGGGGTGTCCTCCTTCGTAGATTCCGCTCAACTCCACGCCAAAGCTGGCGACGGTGGGGCCGGCTGCGTCTCGTTTCGCCGTGAAGCCCACGTTTCTAAGGGCGGACCAGACGGTGGTGACGGAGGACGAGGTGGCAGTGTCTGGGTCATTGCTGACCATAACCAGGCATCACTTCTTGGATTTCGCGACCACCCATTTCGTAGAGCCACCGATGGCCAGAACGGAACTTCCAAGCGCCAACATGGATCGAGTGGCAAAGACGTAGTTGTCACCGTTCCTATTGGAACCATGATCTATTCACAAGATGGTGAACTCCTTGCCGACCTTGCCGGCCCAGGTGACAAGTGGTTAGCCGCTGAAGGTGGACTCGGTGGTGCTGGCAACAACCGTTTCTTGTCGAACAACCGTCGTGCTCCAGCATTCGCAGAGCAAGGTGAATTCGGACAAGAGGCGTGGTACAACCTCGAGCTCAAATTGAATGCCGACGTTGCGCTTATTGGATTTCCAAACGTAGGAAAGTCAACACTCAGTTCTCGAGTTTCTGCAGCGCGTCCAAAGATTGCGGACTATCCATTCACCACGCTCGTGCCAAACCTTGGCGTTGTTCGAGTGGGAACACGAAGTGGCCGACCAGATGACGCAACTGAATTCGTAATGGCTGACATCCCTGGTCTTATTGAAGGTGCTGCTGAAGGGCGCGGACTCGGTCACGACTTTCTTCGCCACGTAGAGCGCGCACGAGTGCTTTGCGTGCTCCTTGACCTTTCTGAACTTGCTCCACTTGGACCGCAGGAACAACTCGACATTTTGCTTCGCGAACTTGGCGACTACATGGGTGACCTTCTAGAGCGTCCGCGAGTTGTAGTGGGCTCTAAGGGTGATGTTGCCTACAACGAAATAGACGACACGCTTACCATCTCATCTGTAACGGGTGAGGGAATTGACAAACTTGTTTCAGAACTCGCCGGACTCGTGGTGCAAGTTCGTCACGAAGAAGCACAGGCCTCAGAGCACGAAATCGTGATTCACAAACCTGTCTCAGAAGAAATCAAGGTTGAAAAGATCGCCGACAACTCATGGGTCATTATTGGACGCGCCGCCGCTCGTGCTGTGAGGTTCCAAGACCTCACGAACGACGAAGCACTCGCTGAAATTGTTCGTCGCCTAAAAGACCTCGGTGTTGACCGCATGCTTACTCGTGCCGGTGTCAGAGAAGGTGACATTGTCAACATTGGCCAACTATCTTTTGAGTGGTGGCGTGATGCTGGTGGTGCTGGACTTGACCGCGGTGAACATCACCGCACCACACGTCGTGAGCGACTTGCTCGCCATGGACGTCTTGACCTAGGTGACAGCGATGACGACGAATAGTGCAGTTGTAAAGATCGGGACCACATCGGTCACTGACGCATCTGGCGGAGTTGACTACTCAGTGCTCGTAAACATTGCGAGCGATGTTGCAAAGCTTCGCTCTGAAGGTTGGAACATTGTTGTTGTAACTTCTGGCGCCATTACAGCTGGATGGGCAGAAGTAGGCAAGGGCTCTGCTCGACCAACTGACGCGCAAACACTCCAAGCTGTTTCTGCCGTTGG
The DNA here is from genome assembly GCA_903830745.1 of uncultured Actinomycetes bacterium. GTDB lineage: Bacteria > Actinomycetota > Acidimicrobiia > Acidimicrobiales > RAAP-2 > RAAP-2. The sequence goes on from CAIKVF010000153.1 coordinate 3,427, forward strand.
CCAGCCACTACTTATGCACGCATGGCGTAATGCGTTTGCTGAGTTCCACACTGCTGTTGGTCAAGTCCTCCTGGCTCCGCTTGATTTTTCTCACCGCGGCCAGTACTTGCATGCTCGTGGCACCCTTGAGTCGCTCGGCTCTCTTGGTGTCGTTGCAATTGTTAATGAAAACGACGCAGTTGCTGACGAAGAAATTCGTTTTGGTGACAACGACCGACTTGCGGCTCTTGTGGCAAATCTCATTGGAGCAACGCACCTAGTTCTACTCACCGACACTGACGGACTGCTGACTGCAGACCCACGACTTGATCCAAGTGCCACGTTGATTGAAGAAGTAAATGCCATTGATGCTGATCTCATGAACCTCGCTGGTGCCAGCCACTCAGCTGTTGGCAGTGGGGGAATGTATTCAAAGTTGTCAGCTGCCCGCATGGCTACATGGTCGGGAATCACCACTGTTATTGCTCCTGCTCGTAGTGAGCGTGCATTGTCCCAGGCCCTAAGTGCGACACCAGGCTTTGGCACAACGTTCCATCCTCGCGCTGGTCGTCTCTCGGCGCGAAAGTCTTGGATTGCGTTTGCGGTGGCGAGCAATGGATCGGTCACTATTAACGAAGGCGCTCAGAAGGCGCTCGTTAACGATGGACGTAGCTTGCTACGCGTGGGAGTGACCAGCCACGAAGGAAACTTCGTTGACGGTGACGCTGTTGAAATTAAGGGCTCAGATGGTGAAGTTATTGCCAAGGGGCTCATCCGTGTCTCAGCAGAAGGCTTTAATGAGGGTGATGACGTGGTAATTCACCGTGATGATTTGGTACTGCTTCGCCAGGGCTAATCGCTCCACTACATTTAACTAACTACATTTTAAATAAAAGGATTTCATGAGTACTCTTGACCCCCGCGAAGAACTAGCTCAACGCCTTGGACTCACTAGCGTTCCACCACCACGTTTCGCATCTCCACAAGATGTCAATGAGCGACTCGCTGCGAATGACTACTTAAGCAATGAGTCAATCGCGTCTGTTGCGTTCTTGGCGGACCGACTCGCGAAGCCAGTCTTGGTCGAAGGACCAGCGGGAACAGGGAAGACTGCACTTGCGCAAGCGGTTGCTAAGTCAATTGGCGCACGACTCATTCGTCTCCAGTGCTACGAAGGTCTTGACGAATCAAAGGCCCTCTACGAGTGGAACTACCGAAAGCAACTCCTGCGCATTCAAGCTGGACGACCAGAGGGATCTGGCGCTGAAGACTGGAAGCACCTCGAAGAAGACATTTTCGCTGAAGAGTTCTTGCTCACACGTCCACTTCTTGAAGCCATCTCTGCTGAAGATCCAGTTGTTTTGTTGATTGACGAAATTGACCGAGTGGAACTTGAAACAGAAGCGCTACTTCTAGAAATTCTTTCTGAGTACCAAGTATCAATTCCAGAACTTGGCACCGTAAAGGCCAAGCAGATTCCAATGGTGTTCTTGACGTCAAACAACACTCGTGAACTCTCTGAAGCCCTTAAGCGTCGCTGTCTGTACTTATACGTTGGATACCCTGAGCTTGAGCGTGAGCGCGACATCATTCTTTCTCGCGTGCCTGGGATCACTGAAACTCTTGCAACTCAGATTGCTCAGGTTGTTCGCAGCCTGCGTTCACTTGACCTTAAGAAGGCTCCTTCAGTGTCTGAGACACTTGACTGGGCACGCACGTTGGTTGTTCTAGGACGTAAGGAAATTGGTGACAAGGATGCGGCCGAAACTTTGACGATTCTCCTTAAGTACCAGTCAGACATTGAGCGAGCAACCAAAGAACTCCTCGGTCGCTCGAAGCCTGTTGCTTGATCTCCTCGGCGATTTCATCGCCGAACTGCGTGCCGCTGGAATTCCAGTGTCAATGAGTGAGCACGTTGATGCTGCACGCGCGCTTGAAGTGATCAACATGGGTGACCGCGAAGAGATGAAAAGTTCACTTGGGGCCACTCTTGTAAAAGACGGTGACCACTTCCCGGTGTTCAATACTGCATTCGATGTTTTCTTTTCAACGAGGTCTTGGCAGAACGCCGAGGATGTTCTAAATGGCAAGGCCGACGAAGAGTCTGAAAAAGCTGAGGGCCCACAAGGTGGAGCTGGAACGCAGGGCCAGGGTGGCCAACAAGGTCGCGGCGGTGGCGGACAGCCATCAATGACAGCCCAAGAACTCTCAGACCTTCTCTTGAAAGCCCTCACCGACAATGACGCTGAAGCAATGCGCCTGGCGGCAAATGAAGCGGTATCTCGCTACGCCGGCATGGAACCAGGTCGTCCAGTTGGTGGAACGTACTACCTGTACCGAACACTTCGCAGTTTGGAACTCGATGACTTAGAGCAGAAAATTGCTCAGGGCGCTCAAGAAAAATCTGGCAAGGATGATGAACTTGGTCAGCGCCTTTCACAAGATGAAGCCAAAGTCAGAATTGAAGCATTGAAAATAGCGATTGAAAAAGTAATTCGTGAGCGTCTCGTTGATGACCGTGGTGCGGAGGCACTTGCGAAGTCGGTGCGAAAGCCTCTTCCAGAAGACCTGGACGTTATGCACGCGAACCGCGAAGAAATGGCCCAGCTCGAGCATGCTCTAAAGCCACTCAGCCGCAAACTCGCTGTTCGTCTCGCTCGACGCCGCAAGCGTCGTCGCAGGGGACCGGTTGATCTTCGATCCACTGTGAGGCGCAGTCTTTCAACTGGTGGAATCCCAATTGACCTTCGCTTTAAGCCACCACGTCCCGCTAAGCCTGAGATCATTGTCATTGCAGACATATCAGGTTCAGTTGCATCGTTCGCTCGGTTCACGCTTCACCTCGTGCACGCAATTAGCTCTCAATTCTCTAAGGTCCGCAGTTTCGTATTCGTTGACGGGCTTGACGAAGTGAGTCGACTCTTTGAAGGTGTTGATGATCCATCAGAAGCAGTGGACCGCATTAACGCCGAAGCCGACGTCATTGCCTTTGACGGACACTCAGACTACGGTCGTGCATTCCTTAGCTTTCATGACAAGTTCGCCAAAGACATAACAAAGCGTTCGACAATTCTTATTCTCGGTGACGCTAGAAATAATTACCACCAGTCACACGCTGAAGTGCTGGCCGATCTCAGATACCGCGCGAAGGCCGTCTACTGGCTGAATCCAGAACCGAAGAGTTACTGGAACTCTGGTGACTCAATTGTTAACCAGTACGCGCCGTACTGCGACAAAGTCATTGAGTGTCGAACACTTCGCCAACTCGAAGCGTTTGTAGGAGACCTGGCGTGAGCGAAGATGCGTTGCTTCCTCCTGACGGATTTCGTCAACGAGGCCCAAAGCCATCTGGCACCAGACTGCTCCTCATTCGCCATGGCGAAAGTGGCGCAAACGCACTAGGACTCGCTGGTGGACCACTTGGAGACGGTGGGCTTACCGAACTCGGTAGGGCCCAGGCGCACGCACTCAAAGACCGCCTGTCAATGAGCAAAGAGCTCAGTGACGCCAGCGCTTTTTACAGTTCAACGCTGCCAAGAGCAATTGAGACCGCACAAATTATTTCAAGTGCACTTCCTGAATCATTGCAACACATTCAGCAAGAGAATCTCTGTGAGCTCAGTGTGGGTGAAGGTGACGGCCTTACATGGGCGCAGTTCACAGAGAAATACGGGACCGTTGACTGGAATAACGACCCTCATGCAATTTGTGCTCCTGGTGGAGAGTCGCTCATGAGTTTCTTTAACCGTGCCAAGGGCGCAATCGAAGAACTCGTTGATCGTCACCCCGGTGAGCTTGTGGTTGTTGTTTGCCATGGAGGCTTCATTGAGCAAGCGTTGAAGATTTGTTACGACAAAGACGGATCAGAACGCCTTCGTCCTAGGACTGAGAATTGCTCAATGACTGAAATTGAATTTCGTGATGGCTGGAAGCGACTGCTTCGCTACAACGATCTTGCGCCGTTAGCGCGCTGAGTAGCCCTGCAAGAATTCTGCAACGTGAAATGCCATGTCGAGAGACTGTGTGGCATTAAGACGAGGGTCACAAATAGATGTGTAGTTGTCATCTAGGTGTTGCTCTTCCAGACGTGATCCACCACCAAGGCATTCGGTGACATTGTCACCAGTGAGCTCAATGTGAAGTCCGCCAGGCCAGGTGTCTAGTGACTGCAAGAGTGAGAAGAACTGAGAAGTTTCAGACAAGATGTCATCGAAGTGACGTGTCTTTTGTCCACCAGAAGCCTTAAAGGTGTTTCCGTGCATCGGGTCACAGGTCCAAAGAACATTTCGACCATCACTGCGCATGGCGTCAACGAGTTCTGGCAACTTCTTTGCGATGTTCTCGTGTCCCATACGTGAAATAAGCGTTAGGCGTCCTGGTGTGTTTTCAGGGTTAAGCACGTCGGCAAGTCGGCGAAGTTCATCCACAGACATGCTGGTGCCGACCTTGAGGCCGAGTGGGTTAGAAACACCACGCAGGAACTCCACGTGTGCGCCATCGAGCTGAGCGGTGCGGTAGCCAATCCAGAGCATGTGCGCAGAGCAGTCGTACCAGTCACCAGTTAGTGAGTCTTGGCGGGTGAGAGCTTGTTCGTAGGGGAGGATCAAAGCTTCGTGGCTTGTGTAGAAGTCAACACCCTGGAGTGCTGGGTCATCGAGCATGTCAATGCCACAAGCTTTCATGAACTTGAGTGAACGCTCAATCTCATCAGCAATGATTGAGTAGCGCTTTCCTTCGAGTGAATTTTCTACGAACTCTTGGTTCCATGCGTGAACGCGCGAAAGTGCAGCGAAGCCACCAGTGGTGAATGCGCGAAGAAGGTTTAGTGTCGCAGTGCTTTGGTTGTACGCCGCAAGTAGTCGTTCTGGATTCGGAGTTCGTGCTTCCTTAGTGAATTCTTCACCATTAACAATGTGTCCTCTAAATGCAGGAAGTTCAACACCGTTGATAGTTTCAAAATTCTCTGAACGTGGCTTTGCAAACTGTCCAGCAATTCTTCCAACCTTTACAACAGGAACTCCGGCGGCGTAGGTGAGGGCAACGGCCATTTGAAGAATGACTTTGAGCTTGTCTCTAATCGCGTCAGCCGATCCTTCGTGGAATGATTCTGCGCAGTCTCCAGCCTGAAGCAAAAAGGCTTTCCCAGCAGCAACTTGGCCGAGGTGTTCTTGGAGTCGGCGTGCTTCACCTGCAAATACGAGAGGTGGCTTTTTAGCGAGTTCTGCTTCAACACGTGTGAGGTGAGCTTCATCAGGCCAAATAGGACTCTGGGCCGCGGTGTGACCGCGCCATGAGTTCGATGTCCAAGGCTTTTTCGCTTCTACCATCTATCAATCGTAGGGCCTAGGGGGTCGCTAAGGCAATCGCGCTCTAGGCTCGTGGCATGAAAGCAGATCGCATTGGCCTATTCGGTGGAACCTTTGATCCACCGCACTTTGGCCATGTTGCTGCGTTAAAGGCAGCAGTTGCGACAAAGCAGTTTGATTACATTGAGGTAACAGTTGCTGGAGACCCCTACCAAAAGAGCTCTTCAGTGCAGCTGCACTCAGCAGATGTTCGATTGAAGATGGCCCATGCGGCCTTCGACGGCATTGAGGGAGTACGTGTTTCTGACCGTGAAATTAAACGTAATGGCCCTTCGTACACAATTGAAACTGTTCGTGAATTGCTGAATGACGCCGAGCAGGTCGACCTTCTCATTGGTGCCGATCTTTCTTCGCAGCTCGATTCATGGCACGAATCGGAGTTGCTTCGCTCTTTGGTAAAAGTCGGTGTCATTCCACGACCAGGTGGCGAGCAAGATCTACCACTCGGATGGAACGCATATTTGGTGCCAATGGATCCGGTTGACTTATCGAGCACGTTCATTCGTGAAGCTGCGAATCTCAATGAAAATCTTCAGGATTTGGTGCCTGACCCGGTAATTCCCATTTTTGAAGGTCGGTAGTTGTAGTCTCTTTGTACATGGCCGTACGCAACTATGACCTATCCGGACACAGGTCACCAAGACTGTCCGTTCTGGAAACGGCGCCCCTAAGGCGCCAAGACGTTCGACGCTCAAAGCAGCGTTACGTAGTTGCTGGTCTTGCTTCTGTTTCGCTTCCATTCATGGCTGCGATTGTTGTGCTCGGGGTGGCCCACTGAGCCAGGCCTTATTCAGCAGCGAGCAGTCTCGCGGCCCACACACAGATTTCGTCGCCAAACTCATTGATGCAGCCCAGCGCGCAGCAGATGAAAAACTAAGTCTTGATACCGCAGCACTAGACCTTCGTGAACTTGTTGATTCCTTTGACGCACTCGTAGTTGCAGTTGGAAGAAATGATCGCCAGGTGCGCTCTATTGCAGAAGAGATTGAGCGGCTCATTGAAATCGAGCTCGAAATAAAGCCAATACGTGAAGAAGGCTGGACCTCAGGTCAGTGGGTTGCACTTGATTATGGCGACGTAATCATTCATGTCTTTGATGAAGAGTCTCGCGACTACTACGACTTAGAACATCTCTGGAACGCTGCGCCTGCTCAGCACACCGAACACACTCGTTAATTAACGAGTCGCGAGTACTGGTAGCCGTAGACGTGGGGAACTGTGGTTCCTGAAGGCACCATGGCGTCTTGAGAAACACCTTCAATCGCAAAGACCACACCACTTCGAGCACCAGCCGCCTGAGCGGTAAGGACCACTTGGCCAACGGCGACTGGATTTTCGAGCAGATTGAATGCCAAAATAGACGCAGCAAGGTTTACTCGAGCAACGCCATTGAGTACTGACACCTGAAGGATCTGAAGTCCCCTTGGTATGGCCGTGCGCAGGTGAGCAGCACTTTCTTTTTCAGATACTCGAAGTAGTAATTGATTGAGGGCATCAACAACCTGCACTGGTGAAGTTACGACTCTGTGTGAAACAACAAGTCGCCCAGCTCGCACCAAGTACACAGGTGTCTGTGTGAACTGCACTGATGTGTTAGTGCCAGGGATGTTCTTGTCGAGAAGTCCAAAGGGAACCTTTTCCTTAGCAACTGTTACTGGTCCCTTAGATTGTGGAATTAGTGAGCAGCTACTTAACAGCACCGCTCCTAGAAAGAGTCCAAGTACTACGCGGAGTTTTCTCATGCGTACCCCTCAGAACTAATTGGAATTGAAATCTGCAGCCTTGCTCCACCTTCTGGGCTTTCGAGTGCGGTGATTGAGCCATCGAAGGCAAGTATGTGTTCTTTCACGAGTGCGAGACCGAGTCCTGTTCCAC
>CAIKVF010000154.1 GCA_903830745.1 uncultured Actinomycetes bacterium
CTGGACTCAACTTTTTAGAGCAATGCCTTACTCTCGTTTAATCCCTTGCCTCGACGTCGCGAATGGACGCGTTGTGAAAGGTGTCAGCTTCGTTGGCCTTCGTGACGTTGGCGACCCAGTAGAGCTCGCAAAGTTCTATAGCGATGGGGGTGCGGATGAGCTTGTATTCCTAGACATCACAGCAACCCCAGAAGGTGCCAAGACAATGACGTCGGTCGTTGCACAGGTTGCTGATGTCCTTGAAATCCCTTTCACCGTTGGTGGTGGAATTCGTACAGTTGAAGATGCTTCTCGCATCATTGAAGCAGGTGCAGACCGTGTTTCACTTAACTCAGCAGCACTGAGTAATCCTGAACTAATTAGTGAGATTGCTGAACTTTTTGGAAGTCAAGCAGTTGTTGTTGCAATTGACGCCGGAGATGGCGTTGTGCACACACACGGCGGACGTAATGCAACAGAGATCAAAACAGTCCCATGGGCCATTGAAGCAGCGAGTCGTGGAGCGGGTGAAATACTCCTCACATCTATCCGACAAGATGGACAACGCACTGGATTTGACCTAGAACTGACAAGACAAGTTCGCGATGCTATTTCAATCCCAGTGATCGCCTCAGGTGGAGCTGGAAATGCTCAGCACATAGCTGAAGCACTTCGAATTACTGACGCAGCACTCATTGCTTCAATCGTGCACGAAAATCCAGCTGGGCTGAAGGGTCTTAGAGCTGAGATTGAATCATTTGGAATTACCCTACGACCATTAAAGGAAAAAGTATGAGCGAAAACCTACGAGCTGCAATTGTCCAAGACGACGCAACTGGACGCGTTCTGATGCTGGGCTGGATGGATGAAGAGGCATTGGCACTTACAAAGTCTTCAGGTTACGTTCACTTCTTTTCACGTTCACGTCAGCAACTATGGAAAAAAGGTGAAACATCGGGCAACACCCTTCGCACAGTTGAAGTTGTTCTTGACTGTGATGAAGACGCTGTGTTGGTTCGCGCTAATGCTGATGGACCAACATGTCACGATGGTGCAACTTCTTGCTTCACGCCATGGCTATGGCGCAAAATTCTTCAACGAGAAGAAGAAGGATCCGCTGATTCGTACGTGTCGAAACTTCTCAATGAAGGGACACCACTTATTTCACGAAAAGTGGGCGAAGAGGCAGTTGAACTTGCAGTTGCGGCACTCAGTGAAACTGACGAGCGCGTAATTAGCGAAGCTGCAGACCTTTGGTTCCACACACTTTTGTTGCTTAAGAGTCGAGGCCTTGACCCTGCTGCGTTGGAGGACGAACTTCGTCGACGCGACAAGTAACCTCGAGTTGATCGGAGTTTGTAAATGCTCGCTACTTCTGTTTCATCAGGCTCTCTTGTCCTTGTTAGCGCAGTCTTTCTTGCCTGTGCAGTTGAAATGGTCGAAGCACTCACAATTGTTTTTGCAGTGGGCCACACTAGGGGTTGGCGTTCAGCTCTAGAGGGTGTGGCTGTAGCACTCGTCGCACTTGGCGCACTCGTTGCAACGTTAGGACCTGCACTTGTCCAAATTCCTTTAAGCAACCTTCGACTTGTGGTCGGTGGTGTTCTACTCATTTTTGGTATGCAATGGCTTAGAAAAGCGATCCTTCGCTCATCTGGATTAAAAGCAAAACATGATGAGGACGCTATTTACGAAGAAACTGTTGCTGAACTAAAAGCGACTGGTCAAGCAATTGGTCGTGACCGCCTCGCATTTGTAATGGCATTCAAAGGCGTATTTCTTGAAGGTCTTGAAGTTGTGATTACGGTTCTTACGCTTGGCTCATCAGCCCATCAATTAGGTCTCGCCGTCGTGACTGCCTGTGTGGCGTTTGCACTCGTGGTGGTAATGGGTGTGATTGTTGCGAAGCAACTCTCTTCTGTTCCTGAAAATGCAATGAAGATGAGTGTTGGAATTTTGACGGTCAGTTACGGAACATTCTGGGTTGGTGAGGGTCTAAAAGTTTCTTGGCCAGGTGATAATGGTTTTCTTGCATTTTTCGTAGTGATGTACACACTGATGACATGGGGCTTGGTTGTTCTCACCAAATCTGCAAATCCTTCAGAGAAGCTTGGAGCTCACGCATGAATGAAAAAAAGCCACTTCCAATTCGACTCTTAAAAGGTTTCGCAGTTTTTTGGTGGGACTTCCTTGTTGGAGATACCCCTGAACTGTTTCTCGCAGCCCTTTTGATAATTGGTTCAATAGCGACACTTCGAGGCATGGGGGACAACACTGCTGCTGTTATTGCATTGCCGGTATTCGTGATTAGTGCACTTGTAATTTCACTTAAGCGAGCTGTGAACGCGGCAAAAAAGAAATAGCCAGCCTTACTTATAAGTAGTGTGGCGGCACTTCGTTGTTGTCTCGTCTTATTTTTCTGATCTCTTCTTTTAGGCGGCCAATTTCTGCCTTTAAATCACGAATGATTTCTTCGTATTCTTCACTCGTTGGTGTTATATCGCTCACCATTCAAGAATCTCACATTTAGTGGGTAATTTGAGGGCTGTTTGACAGTTTTCGATAAAACCACCTTTTAGTGTCGTGTCTCATTATCTTTATATATGGTTGCTTCACACGATGCACCAAGGGGGATATATGTCTACAGAACACATGGCGGGCCAGGATCACGAACGTCTCGCTGCACTCGGATATAAACAGGAGCTGTCGCGAGTTCTCTCGTTTTTTGACAACTTTTCAGTGGCGTTTAGTTATCTCAGCCCGATGGTTGGTATCTATTCGCTCTACGTAATTGGACTCGGAGCTGGTGGGCCCCGCTACATCTGGACAATTCCAATTGTTGTAGGTCTAATGACGCTGGTGGCACTCGTCTTTGGAGAACTCTCAAGTGAGTATCCACTTTCTGGTGCTTTGTATCAATACGGAAAGTTCAACGTAGGACCACGTTACGGCTGGTACGTCGGGTGGATCTACGGCTTTGCACTTCTTGCCACCGTTGCATCAGTGGACTCTGGAGCAGTTAGCTACGTTTCAGCACTTTCTAACATTTGGTTCAGTACCCATATTGATCCAACCAACCACATAACTGTCTTCGCGATTACTGGAACAATTATTCTGCTTTCAGCGATTTTGAACTCTGTGGGCGCAAAGATCATGGGTTATGTCACTAGGTTCGGTGTGTACGTTGAAACAATCGGAACATTCGGTGTGTTCATTGCACTTGCAATCAAGGGTTTCCACCAGGGGATTGGATTCATTTTCACCACGCAAGGTGTTCAAAATGCAAGTACTAATCCACTCGGAGTTAACTTCGGTGGTAATTGGTGGACTGGTGCAGCACTGGTAGCGGTACTTGCAAACGTTTACATTTTCTTTGGATTTGAATCAGCAGGTGACATTTCTGAAGAAACTAAAGAAGCAAGTCGCCAAGTGCCACGCTCAATGCGTAACGCACTTCTCTACGGTGGTATTTCTTCATTCATTCTCGTACTTGGACTTCTGCTCGCAACTCCAAAAATTGGAGGCATTGGTGCAGTCATCAAGGGTGGCATCCCAATGCTTCTTGGCGCGCTGCCAAGTTGGCTACAGGACTTCTTCTTGGTAATGGTGATTATTGCGTTCTTTAGTTGTGGAACTGCTGTCCAGGGTGCAGGAGCACGAGTTGCCTTTGCCCTAGCTCGAGACGGCGCGCTGCCAGGAAGCAATCTAATCAAGCAGGTTTCTGCGAAGCACAAGACTCCACGAAATGCAATTGTGGTTGGAACGGTTATTCCATTCCTCTTCTTGCTGTTGGTACTTGTAACGCCACCAGCAGAGGGATGGCACATCTTGTGGTTCACATACCCAGCTGGAGTTAATGCCCTGTACGCACTTGTTTCATTTGCAACATCAGGTATTTACTTATCGTTCTTCCTCACGGTGCTCGGAGCATTCATTGCCCGCCAGCGTGGTTGGAAGCCAAGTGGTTCATTCACACTTGGTAAGTGGGGAATGCCAGTAACGATTGGTGCAATGACCTACTTGTTCTTGATGATGCTTAATATCGTTTGGCCAAGTGCACTCACAAGTGGACGTGCAATGTACTTCAACTACGGATGGGTCACTTTGGTTGTGATGTTCGTGATTGTTGCGATTGGTGCGCTCTATGAATTGATCGCACGACCAAGCAATAAGAGCTAGTCAGCCAAACCTACAAATAAAAAATTCCCCGGCCTGAACTAGGCCGGGGAATTTTTATTGTTAGTTCTCTAGTGTTTTCATGTGGGCCACAATCATTGACGCCACTTCAGAGTAGAACTCTTTATCGTGAGTCACATCGTCACCGTATGCATCAAGAAGTCCAGAGAGTGTTTCATAGTTAACACGAGCAACCATTTTCCTACGAGCAGGTGTCGCATTAGGGAATCGAACTGAGTACAGAGTGTTTAGTCGAGTAACCACTTCTTCATTGCGGATTCTGTCGGCATCTAGCAACTCAGGGATTGAGCGAATTGCTCTGCGAAGCTCGATAGTTGCAGGGTGGTCGGTTCGAAGTTTGTAGGTAAGTTCAACTACTTCATGAACCCAGTTCTCGAGGTCAGGTGCAGAGGGCAGTTCTGAGACTTTGTCAATTATGTAACTTGATCGAAGATCGCGGTCAGCTTTCGAAAGTTCTAAGAGAATTGCAATTTTGTCTGGAAAGTAGTGGTACACAGTTCCAATGTTGATTCCCGCGCGTTCGGCGACAAGATTTGTATTGAGAGCGGCGATGCCTTGTTCAACAATGATTTCTTTCGCAACGCTAAGAATTCGGTCGAACGTGATGCGCGACCTTGCCTGTGATGGGCGAGTTATACGGTCTGAAACCTCAGATGTTGGCATTAGCAAGTTCTTTCATTTGTATACAGTTTAAATGACTTCTCAAGTAACGACTACATTAAATAGTGTTCTAAGGAGATTTAGTGTCAATAGTCATTTATCGTGCTCGTGA
>CAIKVF010000155.1 GCA_903830745.1 uncultured Actinomycetes bacterium
ACCAGAGTGATCTGCCAGCTCAAGACAAACATTGTTCCGAGCACGATGCTGACAAGAATTAAGTTTCCAACGATGTTTGAAAAGAGATCGGTAAACGCCTGCTGGGCTCCAATTACATCATTGTTCAGACGACTAATTAGCGCACCCGTTTGAGTGCGAGAGAAAAAAGCAATCGGCATTGACTGAATGTGCTGGAACACTTCAGAACGGAGGTCACAAATAAGACCTTCACCAATCACTGCAGATATTCTTCGCTCGATTAGCGACAGCAGCGCGTCAAAGACCGCGAGCAGCGCAGTTAGCGATGCGAGAGTAATTATTAGCCCCTGATTCTTACCAATAATTCCCTTGTCAATGATTGCTCTAAGCAACAACGGAGAAACCGAGCTAACAACTGCATCGGTTATTACTGCGCAGAGGAAAATGATAAGAATCTTTTTGTACTGCTTTGCGTACAGGAGCACGCGAGGAAAGGTTCCCTTTTTTATTTGGTGTTCCAGCATGTTGCGGTCTTTAGTTAGACCGCGCATACCCATGCGACCACTCCTGGCTGCACCTCCACCGCCACCATGCATGCTCATTGTGATCTCCTCAACAACTGCATTCTAGGTATATGGCACAAAGAATAAATCAGACGGTGCTCATGCATTACAACGTGGTGAATGCCGAAAAGATAATCAAGACACCCAGAATCATCATCACTGATGCACCAATTGTTCGAAGGGCAACTAGACGATTAGGTGATGTCGCCAACCACTCTCTTGCAGAACCCGCAATGTAGCCCCATGTGCCATCGCTAAAGAAGGCCATGACGCTGAACATCACTCCAAAAATCAACAACTGTATTGTTACATGTCCTTTTGATGGATCTACGAAGTGCGGAAAGACTGCAGCAAAGAAAATTAAAGCTTTTGGATTTAGTACACCAACAATGAACCCTTGGCGAACAATAACTGCCTTCGATGGCTTGTCATCTGCTTGATCAATCATCGCGGCGGCGTGTGCTTTCCTTTTCTGGAATGCTTCAATACCCAGCCAAATCAAATAGCAGCCACCAGCAAACTGCAGTACAGCTGAAAATACTTTCGAGTGCGAGATAAGTGGTCCAAGTCCTACGGCAACTAAGACTGAGAGAACGAGCGCGCCGAGGCTGTTACCGAGTGTTGTTAGAACTGCGGTCCACTTTCCCCAAGCAACTCCGCGTGCAATGGTGAACATGACACTCGGTCCAGGCGCAATGATGATGATCGTAGAAGCGACAAAGAACTCAAAGAAGTGGCTGCTATCAATCATGGTGAGTCAATTTTACTATGCGCTCCATTACCCCGAGCCAGAAACCAATACTGAAGCCAATGCCAATTGCAAACGCGGCAGTTCCAATACCAACGGTGCCTCCAAGAAGCCATCCGATTGTGAGGACCGTAGCTTCAATTGAAATTCGAACATAAACAATGCTGACGCCTAGTTTTCGGTGCAAGCTCGTCATTAATCCATCTCGAGGTCCTGGACCAAGTCCCGTTGTCAGATAGAGCGAGCTACCAATGCCAATCACCAAGATCGCTCCGACCATGTACAGCGTCTTCATGACAAAGTTCGTAGCGACTGGCAAGTGGGCTGCAGTTAGATCAAGCGCGTAAGCAATGACTAGCAAATTCGCAATCGTTCCCAGCCCTGGCTTTTCACGAAGTGGAAACCACAGAAGCAGCACACATGCGCTGATTAAGAGCGTCGCCCAGCCAATTGACATGTGCGTGTGCTTTGTAATTCCTTGAGCGAATACGGTCCATGGTGTTGCCCCCCAGTGCGACTGCACGAGAAGTCCTTCTCCAAAGCCAAAAATTGCGAGTCCACCAACTAAGGGCAAGAACATTGGAGGGCGAAACGCCCACGTTGATGTGGCTCTCCATGGAGTAACTGGGATCTTGTGACTCAGTGCAGACATTCCAAGTAACGCTACTCCTTGGTATGAAAGTGAATAAACCAAGGGTTTTCAAGTTGGAAGCAATGGCCCACGCATAAGCGACGTGAGTTGTAGCCTCTACGCGTGTCAGATAACGAAAATTCAAAGTCCCGTTGGTTAAAAGAAAAGAAGCCAGGTATGGCTCCGAGAGAAGTTGTCATGGGGCTCGACAAATTAGAGCGCGGTGTGAGTTTCGGAGCTGCAGGGGTTGCACTGATTTTTGCCGCTCTTTACTTTCCAAGAGTTCTTGCCAAGACAAGATC
>CAIKVF010000156.1 GCA_903830745.1 uncultured Actinomycetes bacterium
ATTTGGCACGGACGGCATTCGAGGCAGAGCCTACGAAGAGATAACTACCGACCTCGCCTACAAGCTTGGTCGCGCAGTTGCTTCAGTATTTAATGCTCCAGTGTTCGTTGGATACGACACCAGGGAAAGCTCACCCGCACTCGCCAAAGCGGTGCTTTGTGGTCTAAAAGATGGTGGCGCTAGCGCTATTAATCTCGGCTACTTCACAACACCCGGCGTTGCTGTCATTGCACAACAGCGTGGTGGCGTTGGTGTTGTGGTTTCTGCGTCACACAACCCGTACTTCGACAACGGACTTAAGGTCCTTGGACTCGGCGGATCAAAGCTTGACGTTGCAACAGAACAAGCTGTTACTGATGCACTGAACGCAGCACCAAGTGCGGCGAGTGATGACTTCGCAGAAACACCAATTGATGTTTCTGCTGAGCACGACTACGCCCTGCACATAGCCAGTCTGGTTCCGGGCGATATCTCAGCGCTGTCAATTGTTCTTGACTGCGCTAACGGGGCAGCGTCTCACGTGGCGCACGAACTGTTTGAAGCAACTGGTGTTTCACTCACCACGATTAATGATGTTCCTAACGGACAAAACATCAATGAGAACTGTGGATCAACACACGTTGAAGGACTGATTGGCAAAGTAACCGAACTAGGTGCAGACCTCGGTCTCGCATTTGATGGCGACGCCGACCGACTCATTGCCGTTGACAAAAAAGGCAATGTTCGAGACGGCGATGATCTCATGATTCTTTTCGCACTCGACTTCGCTAGTCGCAACAAACTTGGTGGGGGACTCGTTGTTACTTCAATGAGCAACCTAGGACTTCACCGCGCCATGAGAACTGCAAATACAAAAGTTATTGAAACTGATGTGGGCGACCGCAACGTGTTGTTGGCGCTCGAAGAGAACTCTTGGAACTTTGGTGGTGAGCAATCTGGCCACCTTATTTTCCGTGACCTCGCTCCAACCGGTGATGGACTTCTTACTGGACTCATGTTGTGCGACCTCGTGGCTCGACGTGGTCCGCTTGATGAACTGGCTAGCGCTGCGTGGACACGTGTGCCCCAGCGTCTCATCAACATTGCTAACGAGCTTTATAAAGATGACGTTGTGCAGTCATTATTCCAAGAACTCGTTTTGAGCCACAATGTGGAGCTGAGCGATGTCCGACTTCTTGTACGACCTTCAGGCACTGAGCCGGTGGTGCGCGTGATGATTGAGGCGCTTAATGCTTCGTTCGTTGATGAGTTCTCATCACGCTTGGAAAGTTCTTTTTCCTGAAATTAACTAGGCCGGGGCGCATAAACCCCTGCGAGTAGGCTTGTATTCATGTGCGGCATCATTGGGGTCGTTGGATCCTCCGACACGCTCTCGACACTTCTTGAGGGCCTACAACGCTTGGAATATCGCGGCTACGACTCAGCGGGAGTTGCCCTGGTGCGCCCAGGCCAGACCTGGCGCGCGCGTGCCGCTGATGGCACGCAGTCAGTAGCGGCACTTCGCCTTGAATGCGAGCACGCACCATCTGGCTTTAGCTCGGGCATTGGACACACACGCTGGGCCACGCACGGAGCTCCAGAAGCAGTGAATGCTCACCCTCACCTTGACTGCTCAGGAAACATTGCCATTATTCACAACGGCATTATTGAAAACCACTCAGAACTTCAAGAACAACTCGAATCACGCGGACACGTATTTACATCTGTTACTGACTCAGAAGTACTTGCACACCTCATTGAAGAAGAGCGCGCAAAGGGCCTAGAGCTCATTGACGCAGTGCGACAGAGTTTGTTGATTGTTCGTGGAGCCTTTGCGCTGGCGGTTATGGACGCTAATGAACCAGACGTCATTGTTGCAGCTCGTCGTATTTCTCCACTCGTTGTTGGAACCTCACCCGGTGTCACCTACCTTGCTTCAGACATTCCAGCGATCCTCGATAAGGCAGATGTTTTTTATGCGGTGAATGATGACGAAGTTGTTCGCCTAGCGCCTGAAGGTTTCCGTGCGGTTGACCTAGAAGGCGCACCGGTGCGACTTCACCAGTTGCAAATTGACTGGGACCTTGAGACCGCAGAAAAAGGCGGCTACGACGACTTCATGACGAAGGAAATCAACGAGCAGCCTGATGCTCTTCGAGCCACATTGCTTGATCGCAGGCACAGTGACGGCACTATTACCTTTGACGAACTGCGCATCAGTGACCAAGAACTTCGTGAGGTGAAGCGCGTTGTTCTCGTGGCTGCTGGAACTTCGCACCACGCCGCCCAAGTTGCCAAGTACGCCATTGAGCGCTGGGCCAGTGTGAGTGTTGAAGTCGACATTGCGAGCGAATACCGTTACCGCGATCCAATTGTTGAAGTGGGTACTCTCGTCATTGGTGTGAGCCAGTCTGGTGAAACAATCGACACCATCATGGCCATTCGCGAAGCGCAGCGTCGCGGAGCACGTGTTGTTGCGATCTCGAACATTGTTGACTCGTCACTCGCTAGAGAAGCAGACGCCGTTATTTACACTCGCGCAGGACTAGAAGTATCTGTTGCGTCGACCAAAGCATTTGTAGCCCAGGTTGCAGCTCTTGAGCTCTTTGCTCTTCGCCTCGCACAGTTGCGCCAAACACTTGCACCAAGTGACATTGATGCACTATTCCAAGGCCTAAATGCAGTGAGTGCACAAGTAGCAAAGACCCTTACTCGCCGTGGTGATTATGAATCTGTGGCGGAGCAACTGCTTAACACTCGTGACTTCTTCTTCCTTGGTCGCCACGTTGGGTTCCCAACTGCACTCGAAGGAGCACTGAAGCTAAAAGAACTTAGCTACTTGCACGCAGAAGGCTATCCAGCCGGTGAACTCAAACACGGCCCACTCGCGCTCATTGAACCGGGCGTTGTGGTTGTTGCGATAACAACTGATCCAAACATGCACGAGAAGATTCTTTCTAATCTCGCTGAAGTTAAGGCTCGCGGAGCAACTGTGGTTGCTGTTGCAACAGATGACGACGAAAAGATCGCCGCAGTTGCTGACTTTGTTTTCAGAGTTCCTGCAACTGAGCCAATGTTCACGCCAATGATCGATGTAGTTCCTCTGCAGATTTTTGCCTACGCCATAGCTCGCGGGCTCAAACATGAAATCGACCGCCCGCGCAACCTGGCAAAGACCGTGACGGTTGAATAATGGCTACGGTCGGCATTGGTATTGACATTGTCGACGTTCCACGTTTTGAAAAGGTTCTAGCCAGGCGTCCAAAGATTGTTGACCGCCTCTTCACTGAAGGTGAAAAGCTCGACACCAAGCTTCGCCCGCAACGCCTCGCCGCGAGGTTCGCCGCTAAAGAAGCAGTCATGA
>CAIKVF010000157.1 GCA_903830745.1 uncultured Actinomycetes bacterium
AACAATCGAACTATGTCGAGTTAGCCCCGGACTTGTTACGTCAATGGGAGTTTCGACTGGTCTTGCTGGTGGAACAATTAACAAACTCGGAACCCCTGCACAGATGGAGCGATGGGGACTTGACCTCGTAACGTTCGACAAAGTGGGCTCATGGGCAATCAGCGAACCAGACTCTGGATCTGATGCACTTGGTGGAATGCGCACATCAGCCAAGCGTGATGGTGATGGATACATCTTGAATGGATCAAAGACATGGATTACTAACGGGCCTTACGCAGACACCATTGTTCTCTACGCGAAGCTCGATGACGGCAGTGGCGAAGACATCCGCAACCGCAAGGTGCTCACCTTCGTGCTCGACAAGGGAATGCCGGGACTCGTGCAGGCGAAGCCAATGAACAAGATGGGCCAGCACGGTTCACCAACTGGGGAAGTATTCCTCAGCGATGTTTATGTCGGAAAAGACCGTCTTCTAGGAGAAACAGAAGATCCAAAGGGCGGCGGACGATCAAGCGCCAAGGACAACTTTGTTTCTGAGCGCGCTGGAACCGCTGCAATGGCTCTTGGAATCATTGAAGAGTGTTGCAAGCTCGCAGTTGATTACGCCAAGACGCGTAAGCAATGGGGAACGCCAATTGGCGAATACCAGTTAGTACAGCAGAAGCTCGCGAACATGGAAGTTGCTCGCGTCAATGTTCGAAACATGGTGTTTATGCACATTGAGCGTTCTGGTGCAGGTGTAGTCCCTACATTTGCAGAAGCCTCCGCAATGAAGCTCTACGCCGCACAAGCAGCGTGCCAAGTTGCTGATGACGCAATTCAGATCTTTGGTGGTAATGGATACATTGCTGAATACCGTGTTGAACAGTTGTGCCGTGATGCTCGAGTTCTGCGTATTTACGCTGGTACTGACGAATTGCAAATTATTGCAATCGCCAAAGACCTAATTCGTAACTAACACAGCTCATTCCGCAGTTTGTCAGCAACACCCACCCAGCCTTTATAGTCCTGCATTTTCGTAGGCGCTGAGTCGAGTGCAGCAAGAAGATGCTTACCAAATTCTGGGTTGTGCTCGCGCAACACTTTTGCTGACGCGACATAATTACGAATTGTGAAGACTATTGCTTTGGTCTTTGGGAGCTGGCGAAGGGTTTGTCGTTCAACGCGGAAGTGCCAGTCATCAAGGTCACCGCTTGGGCTACGCCTACTGCTGAATGGCTGGTGCAACGTTGGGTTATCAAGAAGTGTCCAGTTAAGCCGCCAAAATGACCGGTCGGGTTTTAGACGGTCAAAGAAAGCATTCGTAGGGTTACTTAGTTCAACGTCGTAACCAGGAACTGGACCATGAATTGAGTCGAGCGTAGTTCCGATTTTTGTTGAGAGATCCCACCTAGATGGAAAACAAACTGATGCAGCTTGCAGGCGCCAGTCATCTGATTTAACTAAGACGCAAAGATCTTCTTGCACCAACCTGCTCGCGCTAACTATCGGATGTTCACTTCGATCAACTTTGTATGAAATCTCCGGGTGGAATTCCTTAAGTGATTCTTCTATGCAAGCGAGCAATTCTGCACTCGCTTCATAACCTTCTGCGTTGGTTGCTACGACTATTTCGAAATTCTCAGCAAGGAGTTCATTTTTCAATTGAAGCTCTGAACTTCGCTGGTCATCAACTTCTAGCCAGTTCGCGAGGTCGAGTGGACGCAGCCCCATCGCCATTCGCCATCCCTTGTTGTCAAGAGGGGTGTATGGGAAGTCTTGATTACTCACTTACCTCGGCGAGTTAGAGTCCACCAGACTCCTGTAATTAAAACGGCTGGTACTCCAAGAACAATTATCCGCCCAGCCCATAAGACTGCCCCGCGGTGTACGGACTTAACTTCGTGGAGTCCTAGAGCTACTAAGTGGATTGTCGACACTATTTGCTGCCCTCTGGAAACTTGCTCATGATTACTTCAATTTTTTCAAGAATGTCTGAAATTGCCTTATCTTGGGCAAGGAGATGATTCTGAATTTCTGATGCCTCTTTAAGCACTGCTTCAGCATCTTTGAACGTATCCTCAGCACGCTTGTCTGCAGCTGCAGCTTGAATATTCTGCCCCACAATGATTATTGGCAGAAGAACCAATTGCAGGAAGCTGCTTGAAAGCCAAACAACGACAAAATATGTTCCTTGTTTGATTGCTGATGGAAGCGCGAATAATGCAATAGTCGTGAAGATATAAGCAGTCCACATTGTTCCAACGACAAGAGTAATTTTCAATCCAAATTTAGAATTGAACCTTACAAATGGGTTCGAGTGTTTTGCGTTCCTAAAGTCAGTTGTTTTAGATGGACGCCCAGTGCGCAACTCTTCGGCACGAGGGTGTCGAACGTAGTCATAGATTTTGGACATACTTGAATTCTCGCACGCCAGTTGCCGACGTGCACAACTCCGTTAATTACTTAACGAGGTCTGGGGCGGTTTCCATACCTTGACGCCATACTGAACGAGCAATGATCTTGGTCGTATCTGCACGGTCACGGTACTTCGTCGCAATGTCACGTGACTCTTCGAGCAAACCCTCTGAAAGGAGTGTTGGGTTGAGCCCTAGCGCTTGGAACTTTTCACGGTCAACATTGAGTTCATTTTCTGCCGCTTCAACACGTGGGTTTGGAAGGTTCGCAATCTCAACACCCGTGAGTTTCGAAATCAACTCAGCAAGGTCGCGTACACGGTATGTCTCAGTTACTTGGTTGAAGACCTTTACTTGGTCGCCACGCTTTGGTGGATTTTCAAGAGCAATCTGGATGCATCGAACAGTGTCACGAATGTGAATAAATGCACGGGTCTGGCCACCTGTTCCGTGAACGGTAAGTGGGTGGCCAATTGCTGCTTGCATCAAGAAACGATTAAGCACTGTTCCGTAGTCACCGTCGTAGTCAAAGCGGTTAATGAGTCGCTCATCACGTGCCGTTTGTGGCGTCTGCGTTCCCCAAACAATTCCTTGGTGAAGGTCAGTAACTCGAATTTGGTCATTCTTTGCGTAGAAGGCGAAGAGAAGTTGGTCGAGTGTCTTGGTGAGGTGATACACCGAGCCTGGATTTGCTGGGTGAAGAATTTCGCGCTCGAGGTCACCGTCTGGAGTTGGAACCTTGACTGTCAGGTAGCCCTCGGGAATTGGTGCTGAACCCGACCAGCCGTAGCCGTAGACGCCCATTGTCCCTAGGTGAACAAGTGCGATGTCGAGTCCAGATTCAACAATCGCCACAAGAACGTTGTGTGTTCCGGTCACGTTGTTATCAACGGTGTAGCGCTTAGCTACTTCGTTGCGCATTGAGTAAGGAGCGGCACGCTGTTCTCCGAAGTGAACAATTGCGTCTGGGCGCTCAGACTTAAGTAGTGCTGCAAAACGGTCATATTCTTTAGCGAGGTCTAGGTTTACGAAACCGATTGTCTTACCGGAGATCTCTTTCCAAACCTTGACGCGCTCTTCCATTGAAGTAATAGGTGTGAGCGAGTCAACTCCAAGCTCAACATCGATTGCACGACGGCTGAGATTGTCAATAACGATTACATCGTGGCCAATGTCAGATAGGTGAAGCGAGGTTGGCCAACCACAGAATCCGTCACCACCGAGAACAAGAACTTTCACAAATACTCCTTCGACACACAAAGTGCGCTGTATCTAAGTAAGAAAGCCTACCAACTCAATGAATTTTTTGAGTTCTATTGAGTTTTTAATTTTTTGGTTGCATTGTTACCAAAGTCACTTTGTGGCCCAAAAGGCCATATTCCACTTAGTTTTCGCAACATGGACTAATAGCCTTATACATAGAAAATTACTTAACTAATGGAGCTGCTTTGAACACTTTTTTCTTCGCTTCACTCGTCAACTTGGATCATCCGGGTCACTACATTCACTGGCATTTTGTGTATTTGAGTGTTGGAAACCTAATAGTCATTCTTTTGATGATTACAACATTTATTGCAGCAG
>CAIKVF010000158.1 GCA_903830745.1 uncultured Actinomycetes bacterium
ATCTGTGCGCTCAGACACAGTAAAACTCCCACTCAATACGTATTCAGCCCCACAAGGAATTAACTATGGGGGACAGACGTTTGCGTTGTATGTCGCAGCGACAAAGCGCACTTCAACACCTTTTGCTCAGGCAGTAAACGCTGTCGTGAGTGATGTGCAAAATGTGAATGCAACTTCTGCTTCAACTATTAAAGAAAACATTCTGTACGCCGCAGCAGTTGCAGTTGATCCTGCTTTTGGAAGATGGGGTCTTAACCAGACATCGGGGCCAGGAGTATTTGCTCCTGCAACACCTGCAACAACTTCGGTGGTTTCACCAGGAACGCTTACCACTGCAAACACGCTGAAGTATCAGTGAGCAAACCCGTTGTTCGAGTTGTAGGACTTGGTCCAAGCAGCGCCCAGCACCTAACAGCGCATACGACTGAACTGCTTACGTCGTCTCCCGTGGTAAGACTGCGAACACGAATCCATCCAGCAGCGGATGCATTTAGTGGAGTTTCGAGCTACGACGATTACTACGACTCCGCTGACTCATTCGAAGTTTTGTACCCAAAGATTGTTGAAAACCTTGTTGAGCTCGCCTCAACTTCACCAAATGGTGAAGTCGTCTACGCGGTTCCAGGATCACCAATGGTCGCTGAACGTACTGTTGAGCTGCTCAGGCTTAGAAGTGACGTGGAAGTTATCTGCGAGCCGGCGATTTCTGTTATCGACGTGGCATGTGCGCGACTCGGAAAAGATCCAATGGCGTTAGGGCTACGAGTAGTAGATGCACTTGGCTCTGTAGAACCATTTCGTGGCCCGGGACCACTACTAATTCTGCAGACATACGCTCCAGAAATTCTCGCCAGCGTGGCCGACCGTCTTCCTCGAGAGACAGTAGTAACCGTGCTGCACCATGTTGGTCTAGATGATGAAGTAATTAAAGAGCTGCCCGCAATGGAACTTGTCAGTTTTGACAGCGCAGATCACCTCACCTCGCTTTGGGTTGAAGGACTACGCACCGCTGGAGAATCAATGGACGACCTGGTGGACTTTATGAGGCGACTACGCGCTGAGTGCCCTTGGGACCAGGAGCAAACGCACGCTTCGTTGACTCGTCATCTTCTTGAAGAGGCGTATGAAACACTCGACGCGTTAGAAACCTTTGTTCGAGTTGAATCAGAAGGCGGCGACCATTCAGTAGCGGTGGCGCACGTTGAAGAAGAGCTCGGTGACTTGCTGTTTCAGATTGTGTTTCACGCTGAACTCGGTGATGAAGAGGGACACTTCAATTTCGCAACGATTGCCGACGGCGTGAGAGACAAGCTCACGGGTCGACACCCACACGTCTTTGGCGATGTTGAGGTGAGTGGATCTGAAGAGGTGGCATCACGCTGGGAAGATTTGAAAAAGAAGGAAAAGGGCAGGGAGAGCGTCACTGACGGGATTGCGTGGCAACTGCCAGCCCTCACGCTCTACGCAAAACTACTTCGAAAGGCGCAACAAGTCGATCTAGGTTCTGGGACCGGAGAAAATGCTCGCGCACAAGCAATAAGCGCTCTGCAGTCACTGAATTTTGCACCAAGCGGTGTAATTGATTCGCAGTCAACTTCAGATACAGAAAGCGCGTGGGGTGATGCCTTGAGTGCAATTGCAATGTGTGCTCAGTGGTCGGGGGTAGATCTTGAAGGTGTGTTGCGAGAAAGAGCGCTGCAACTTAGGAGCGAAATCCAACAGCATGAGTCTTCAAAGACCAAATAATTCCTTTCGTCTTATAGACTTAACGTAACTAGTAGGAGCAATTGTGAGCGCAATCGTACGAATTATTGGCCGTCAAATCTTGGACTCTCGCGGCAACCCAACCGTTGAAGCGGAGGTTTACCTCGAGTCAGGTGCCTCTGGTCGCGCAACCTCTCCTTCAGGCGCGTCAACTGGATCACACGAAGCAGTTGAACTACGAGACGGTGGCACGGCATGGGGCGGCAAGGGTGTTCAAAATGCGGTGAATTTCGTAAATACTGAAATCAATAAAAAACTAAGCGGCGCTGACTCAACGAACCAGCGTGAAATCGACCAAGCAATGATTGACCTCGACGGGACTGACAACAAAGGTCGTCTTGGCGCTAATGCAATTCTTGCTGTTTCACTCGCAGCAGCAAAAGCATCCGCAGCTGAACTTGAAATACCTCTTTTTTCTTACATCGGAGGCGCGAACGCTCACGTGCTGCCAGTGCCAATGATGAACGTTGTAAACGGTGGAGTGCACGCAAAGAACTCCATTGACTTTCAAGAATTCATGGTTATGCCAATTGGCGCTTCATCATTTTCTGAAGCACTGCAGTGGGGAACTGAGACGTATCATGCACTTAAGAATGTGCTCGTGAAGCGCAACCTTGCAACAAGCGTTGGTGACGAAGGTGGCTTTGCTCCAGACCTTCCAGACAACGAGACCGCGGTGAAAGTTTTAATGGAAGCAATTGAATCAACTGGCCGTACTCCGGGAAGTGACATCTCAATTGCCCTTGACCCCGCAGCGAGTGAGGTTTACCGTGACGGTGCGTATCACCTCGACGGTGAGGGACGAGTTCTCTCAAGTCTCGAAATGGTTGACTACTGGGCTGACCTCTGTGATCGCTACCCAATAGTTTCAATTGAAGATGGACTTCACGAAGAAGACTGGGACGGTTGGAAAGCACTCACTGAGAAATTAGGCAAGCGTATCCAGCTCGTTGGCGACGACCTATTTGTAACTAACAAACTGTTGCTTCAAAAGGGAATTGAGCGAGGGGTTGCTAACTCGATTCTCATCAAGCTGAATCAAATTGGCACGTTGAGTGAAACGCTTGAAACTGTTGAACTGGCTCGCAAAAATAGTTATAGCGCTGTAATTTCGCACCGTTCAGGCGAAACCGAGGACACCACGATTGCCGACCTCGCAGTTGCTACCAACGCCGGACAAATTAAAACAGGTGCCCCAGCACGTTCTGACCGTGTGGCGAAGTACAATCAACTACTGAGACTGGAAGAACTCCTTGGAGATCAGGCTCGTTTTCTAGGAGCAGCGTCTTTGTCGGGGGCGAATAGTGGCAACAACTCATAACGCAACATCGCAGAAGAGCAATCAGTGGATGCTTCCTCTCGCCATTGTGACAGCTCTCGCCATGCTCGTTGGATGGTTCCCTTTGACTTCAATTTGGGGTCAACAAAGTCAGATCAACTCGACAAAGGCTCAAATTGCTGCAATCAAGCAGCAGCAAAAATCGCTAACACAACAGTCAAATGCCTCTTCGACTAAGTCGCAGGCATTGATTCAGGCACGCGAGCAGTACCAACTCGTTCTTCCTGGACAAAGTCTTATTCAAGTTCTCCCAGGGCTCGCAACTGGTGTCGTTGCGGAACACACAGGTGATCCAGGATTTGCACCAGTAGTTTCGCCGTCTTCAGTCTCATCACTCACAACGGTGACGACACCAAGTCTTAGCGCGACACACCCGTCGAGCAATTTCTTTACCCGCTTTGTGCATACTCTTGAGTTTTGGCGTTGAGCACATTTCGCGATGCTTCACCTCAAGACGTTGAAGTTGTAGAAACACTTCTCGGTCGCACACTTTCAGGACGCTGCGCCGTAGCGGTGAGGCGAGTTGATGGTCGCCCTGTCGTCATTGAAAATGAGCCTCACATGCGCGATGGCACACCAATGCCCACACTCTTTTGGCTGATTGATCCAGAACTACACGATGAAGTAAGCAGAATCGAAGGCAATGGGGGCGTTCACAGATTCGAAGACCTGGTTGATTCTGAGCGGCTTGTACGAACTCACGCAACTTACGAAAAGCGTCGTAAAGAATCTACAGTTCGCCTTGAAGGAGCTCAGCCAACCGGTGGCGTTGGGGGAACTCGTATTGGTATTAAGTGCTTGCACGCACACCTCGCTAATTTTCTAATTGGTGCTGATGACCCCGTTGGGGAATTGGTGGCTGAGACCATTGGACTTCCTGAGTTAGTGCTTCAAAACATTCGTGACTGAAGTCGTCTGCGCAATTGATTGTGGAAGTAATTCCACTCGTTTATTGATAAGCGATTCAAATGGTGAAACGTTGTGTCGTGAAATGCGAATTACACGTTTAAGCCAGGGTGTTGATGCAAACAAAACACTTCAAAAGGAAGCTCTGCAGCGAAGTTTCGATGTGCTTAGTGAGTACCGAAAAATAATGGACTCGTTCAATGTCAACACTGGTCTTCTTGTTGCTACTTCTGCGGTTCGTGACGCGAGCAATGGTGAAGAATTTATTTCTGGTGCAAAAGAGATTACGGGAGTTAGCGCTCGCGTTTTAACGGGCAATGAAGAAGCCCACTTCTCGTTTAATGGAGCAACCGCAGGTATTGCAGCAAGTCCTACACCAATTGCCATTCTCGACATCGGTGGTGGCTCAACAGAACTTGCAGCAATGATTGATGGGCGTCTTGAGAGTCATTCAATGCAGCTTGGCTGTGTGCGCGTAACTGAACGCGCCCTGGGCCGCGGCATCGTCAGCGGCGAAAATGAAACGGCTGCGTTGGACATGATCACTAGTGAGATTGAACTCGCCTTTCGCACGGTGCCAAATTTTGAAAAACTTATTGGCAATGTTCAGCTCATGGGCCTAGCGGGAACGGTTGCGACGCTTGCGCAACTTGATACTGGGCTAAGCATCTACGAGCGCAGCGCTGTTCATCTTCGCTCGATGAGCAGAGAAGTTGTCGAAAAATGGTACGCAACGCTAAAAGTTCTCACACCAGAACAGCGGCTAGCGCTCCCGGGCATGGTCCCTGGTCGCGAGGATGTTATGGCCTCTGGGCTACTCATCCTCGGAGCTGTCATGGACCGTCTTCAGGTGAATCAGTTGGTGAGTAGTGAAAATGACATTCTTGACGGGGTTGTTGCATCCCTACTGGGCTCGTAACGTGCGTTGGGCGCTGATACCTGTAACGATGGTGGGATGAGGAATGCAGCATGGTAACGACGCGTAGCGCTATCTTCTCTCCAATCACGCTTCACGGGAAGCGAGTGGTGCTTCGAACTCTGGGTGAGGCGGACTACGAAGGATGGCTCGACGTTCGTACACGCTGTCGTGAATGGCTGCTCAAGTGGGAGCCAAGATCCGCACACGCAACGCACCTTCCAGAAGACAGCAGAAGTTTTATAAGTCGATGTGCGATCCGCGAGCGTGAACGCCAAATGGGCACGGGATTTGGTTTCGGAATATTCTTTGAAGGACGCTTCGTCGGAGAAATCACTATTTCGGCCATTCAGCGCGGTCCATTGCAGTCTGCATTCGTTGGCTACTGGATTGATGAGGCGGTTGCGGGCCAGGGGTTAATGCCTGAGTCGGTAGTTCTCATTTTGCAATACGCGTTTGAATCATTGCGACTCCACCGAGTTG
>CAIKVF010000159.1 GCA_903830745.1 uncultured Actinomycetes bacterium
AGGCCTTGCGACCAAGAATCAGTCCCGTTCCCCCACCACGCTTCGAAATCACTGCAGTACGAACGGCGTCAGCGAGGTCACCAGCACCCTTTGATTCCCCACCAGAGTTAATGAGCGAGATGCGTCCGCTGTAGCAATTAGCAACTTGCCAGCGTGCGAGGTCAATTGGATTATCAGTAGTGAGCTCTGAGTAGACCTTCGGGTGAGTCTTTCCAACCTTGATCGCGTTGAACCCACCGTTTGTCTCACTGAGCTTTTGCTTGATGATGTCTGCACCAATGGTGACACCAATGTGATTCGCCTGACCTTCTAGGTCTGCTGAAAGTGCGTGGTCTACGCCGTCAACCTTGAAGGCATCGTTACGTAGGTAGCACCAGAGCACGGTAAAGAGTCCGAGTTCGTGTGCTTCAGCGAAGGCCTTCGAGATCTCTTGGATCTGGCGACCTGATTGCTCGCTACCGAAGTAGATTGTCGCACCAATGCCAGCAGCGCCCATGTCGGCTGCTTGCTTGGCGCTAGCGAACTGAATCTGGTCGTAAGCAGTTGGGTAACGAAGAAGGTCATTGTGGTTGATCTTTACAATGAACGGAACTTTGCTCGCGTACTTCTTAGAAACAGACGCGAGTGCGCCGTAGGTGGAAGCAATTGCGTTACATCCAGCTTCAATTGCAAGGTCACAAAGCCTCGCTGGATCAAAGTATTCAGGATTCGGAGCAAAGCTTGCAGCACCAGAGTGCTCGATGCCTTGGTCCACTGGAAGGATTGAAACGTACCCGGTGCCACCGAGTCGACCGTGAGCGAAGAGTCGAGCCATGTTGGCCTTCACCGCCTTAGAGCGATCGGTCTTGTCGAAAATCTTTGTTAGGTAGTCCGGCCCCGGAACATGTATCAGTTCCTTAGGGAAAGCGGTCGCTTTGTGGTCAAGTAGCAACGAAGCTTCGTCGCCCAATAATGAGGCAATATCCATGCCTTTTACAATACAGCGCCACTAGTTAACAGTGCGTACACTTATCTACTTATGGACATTGAATACAGAGATCAATTCGTTAGGCGACTCCAGACTGTTCATGGTCTGTACTACGAAGCTTGTGACACCATGACGCAAGAACAGGTGAACTACGTCGAAAAACCTGGCGTTCTGCCAATTGCCTTCTCGCTCGTGCACATTGTTTTGATGGTCGACAGCACGCTCTGGATTGCGGGCGGACCAGCTCCTCTTTTCAATGAAGAGTGGGCGAAGAAAATGGGACTCGCAATCGCGGACCACGGCAAAGAGCTAAGCGTTGATGAAATGATGCACCAAAAGATTGGTGACTTCGAAGAATTTAAAAAATTCATGCGTCTCGTCTTCACCGCTACAGAAAACTTCATTGGCAGCATTGAACCTGCCGACTTTTCCAGAGTTCTCCTCACCTACCCCTACCCCGAGAAAGTTGCAAAGACATTCTCAGCGCGCATGGGAAGAGAAGACGGCATCACTGTCAGCATCGGAATGGAATGCTGGGTTTATCAGCATCTGCTCAGGCACATGGGAGAGATTGAGCATGCACGAGGACTCGTTGGTCTCGAAGGCATGACTTCATAATTTTGAATTAATTAATAAGGGGGGCCAATGGCTGAAATTAAAGGAACATACAACGAGAAGTTTGCGGGAGTTGCTGAGTCGCTTTCAAAGTCGCTCGACGCCGGTACGGACGTTGGAGCATCAGTATGTGTGATTCACAAGGGTGAAGTTGTCGTAGACATCTGGGGCGGTTACAAAGAAGAAGCCAAGATCAACGAATGGCAAGAAGACACTCTCGTCAACGTTTGGTCCACCACCAAGACCATGACGTTTCTCGTGTCTCTTATGTTGCACGACCGTGGCGTCATCAACATCAATGACCCAGTTGCAAAGTACTGGCCAGAGTTCGCGCAAAATGGCAAATCCGACATCACTGTGAAGAACATTCTCAGTCACACCGCTGGACTATCTGGATGGGATGTTGAGTTAAAGGCTGAGG
>CAIKVF010000160.1 GCA_903830745.1 uncultured Actinomycetes bacterium
AACTTCTGTAACGACTTCTGAAATACGTGCGTCAGGTCGGTCAACCTTATTAATAAGCAGAACTACAGGAAGGCGAGCTTCAAGAGTTTTGCGAAGAACGAAGCGAGTCTGGGGAAGTGGGCCTTCTGCCGCGTCAACAAGAAGAACCACTGCGTCAACCATTGCGAGTCCACGTTCAACTTCTCCACCAAAGTCGGCGTGACCAGGTGTGTCGATGATGTTGATGGTCAGATCATTCCATTTAACGGCAGTGTTCTTCGCGAGAATAGTGATTCCCTTTTCACGTTCAAGGTCGCCAGAGTCCATGACTCGGTCGGTGAGTTCCTCGTGGGCGGTGAAGGATCCAGTTTGACGAAGCATGGCGTCGACCAAAGTGGTCTTACCGTGGTCAACGTGGGCGATAATTGCAACATTTCGGATGGAAGAACGTAGTGTCATGGCCTAACTACGCTACTAGGCCTGCGTGAAGGCTCGATGTTTAGGCTGCTTTGAGCATTTGACCACGCTGTTGAACAACTGCAGTTCGCACCAAATCCCTTGCCCCTGCCCGAAGATCAGCCATTGTGCCGTCCACACTCAGACACACGCCAGCATCTGGCCAGACTCCAATAAAGCGTGAAGCTGCAGTACCTGTGGGACTAGCCAAGGCATCAATTGTCAAGTCGCAACGCAGTCCCGGGCCTGAACTCTTACCAGGAGAACCTGCCCTCAGGCGAAGCACAACACGCTGGTCATCATTTTTGATGACAATGTCACGTCGTCCTCGAAGCGATGTTCGAGCCGCCGAGACGTCGTAGTACGCATCACTCTGTGCCAGCTGCCAAGGGCGCTCGATTCCTTGGAGCACTTCATAGGCAGTTGTGGCCCATGTGACTGCTTCTGCACATACGAGTCCAAGTGATGCGTGTGAAAGTCCTGACAACCAGTACGAGAGCGATCCACTCTGGGTGTACCCAGCGGTTGATCGGAGTAAGTGGTCTGCCAGCTCGTCACGAACTGCTTGGCTGATTGAAAGATCGTTACGAGTATTGATACGCCGAAGCGCACTTGTACCTAAAACACGACGAGCAATTTGTGGTGTCCAGTGAAATGGATCGTAGGGCTTACCAGCTTGTTCAACCATCCATGCGTCTAGTCGTCGGTGTGTAGATGTGTTGACGGCACGAAAGCGTGCGCTTAGTGAGGCACGGTGATCATTCGTAAGTTGCGAGCTAATCGTCGGCGCGCTGGCAACAAGTTCATTTACATTTCGAACTGTGTTGCGACGGTGAAGCAGCGTGCTCATACGTACTTCCACATCTCGCTAAGCGTGCTCAATACTTCATCGACACTCCTCGAAAGAAGTTCATAGTCAACATCACTCGTCCAGAGTTCACCAGTCGCACTTGAAAACATTGAAGTCCTCAGTGGCACGACTGATGTTTTGAGCGTTTGCAGTAGTGCGTGATACCTCATTGTCCGCTCTGCACCTGCATCAAGTGGAGAAGTTGTGACATCAAATAAAGCAACGCTCGCGAACTCGCTAGTTGTAGATCCCACCATTAGATCAATAATGTCAAAGAGCAGTACGTGACCACCAGCAAAGCGCTGTGAAGAACGAACACAACTTCTAGGTAACCACGCTGCATTAACTATGCCGAGCGAACGCTTGAGAGTGCTGCTGTGAGCGTTGACATCAGCTTCGAGGCGGGCA
>CAIKVF010000161.1 GCA_903830745.1 uncultured Actinomycetes bacterium
CCACCAATGAGGAATGTAATTACGAATCCAATGGACATCAACATTGCAGTTGAGAACCACACTTGTCCACGCCACATTGATCCAATCCAGTTGAACATCTTGATACCGGTTGGAACGGCAATGAGCAGACTCATAGCTGAGAAGAATGGCAACAAAACAACACCGGTTGTAAACATGTGGTGAGCCCACACACCAAGTGAAAGTGCAGCAATGGTGAGTGTTGCGAAAATCATTCCCTTGTAACCAAATGTTGGCTTCTTAGAGAACACGGGAATAATTTCTGAAACCATTCCAAAGAATGGCAGCGCCAAGATGTACACCTCAGGGTGGCCCCAGAACCAGAAGATGTGTTGCCACAGAACTGGTACTCCACCACCGGCGACCGAGAAGATGTGAGTTCCAAAGTGTCGGTCGCAGTAGAGCATGATGAGCCCAGCAGTGAGAACTGGGAACGCAAGGAGAATCAAGATTCCAGTTACGAGCATGTTCCAGGTGAAGATTGGCATACGGAACATGGTCATTCCAGGAGCGCGCAGGTAGAAGATTGTTGCCGTGAGGTTTACGCCGGTGAAAATTGCGGAGAACCCGGTTAGAAGAAGAGCACCAATCCAGAGGTCTGCTCCGGCGCCTGGTGAGTTCATTGAGTTAGAAAGTGGCGCGTAGCCCACCCAACCGAAGTTTGCAGCTCCACCAGAAGTAAAGAAGCCCGACAACATAGTGAGACATCCCGTGAGGTACAACCAGTAGGACAATGCGTTAAGTCGTGGGAACGCCATGTCCGGCGCACCAATTTGAATTGGTACGAGGAAGTTGGCCAGCGCACCGAAGGCGAATGGACCAGCGAACAAGTAGATCATTACTGATCCGTGCATCGTGAATAGTTCGTTGTACTGCGCGAGTGAGACGAGTCCGGCGTTCGGAGATGAGAGCTGAGCACGAATGATCTCAGCGAACAAGCCACCAATAACGAGCATCATTACAGCAGTAATTGTGTACGACATTCCAATGACCTTGTGGTCAGTAGTTGTCATCCACTTAAGAATTCCAGTTGGTCCGTGATGCTCTTCGTGACCGTGGTCCTCAGCATGAACATGGGTTGGATTTAATACATCAGTCATTAGTTAGCTCCACTACTAGAAGTCGGCTTAGTGTCGACGTGTGATGACGTTTGCTGCGAAGATGCGTTCGTTGCAGCGTTGTAGGCAGCAATTCCGGCAGGCGTATTGAAGCTCTTTAGCCAGACTTGGTATGCCTGCGGTGTTACAACTTTTACCCTGAAGAACATGAGTGAGTGATACAGACCACAAAGCTGTGTGCACTGGCCGAAGAACGTTCCAGTCTTCGTTGCGTTAAGAGTGAATTCATTCTTGATTCCAGGTTGAGCGTATCGAGAGAAGTTGAAGTCGTGAACATAGAAACCGTGGATTACGTCTGATGAGCGAAGGTTGATATGCACATTCTCGCCAGCTGGGATAACCATTTCCGGTGACTGAGTAGTTTGACCGTAGACAAGCGCGTATGAGCCTGGGTAGGTGAACTTCCAACCCCACTGGAACGCGAGCACGTCAACGTTAACTTTCGTCTTAGGGTTCGCAACTACTTTGTTTTCTACAACGAGCGTTGCAACGAAGAGTCCAACAATCACGAGAATCGGGATGATCGTGTACAGCACTTCAGCTGGTAAGTGGTACTGAACCTGGCGAGGAATAACGTCGTCAGACTTTCGACGGTAACGAAATACCGCCCAGAGAATAAGTGCAAAGGTGAATCCACCAATGATTATGGCGGCGACTGAGAACCATTGCCATAGGTGAAACACCGACTGTGAAGTCGTAGTGTCACCGGCGACGGCACCAAACTTGGGAAGGGTGCAACCCGCAAGAGCGAGTGCAGCGATTGGGAGTGCAGCGATGAGGCGCAGGCGACGTGTACGACGCTTACGAATCGGTGCACCCTGTGGGGGCAGGGCAGTAGATTCCACGGCTAAACCTTAGTCACTATTTCGAATGATTCGTCAATGGCCAAGGCAAAAAGCGTTGGCAATTTATTGTGTTACTGACCGGCCTCAGGAGCCTTTGGCTCAGTGGTGTCGGCTGCTTCAGTTTTTGCAGTCTTCAGACCCTTTTCAAACTCGCTCTTAGCCTGGCCAAGATTGCGAGCAAGCTTTGGAATTGCTGAACCACCGAAGACAAGTACTGCAACTACAACTATTACGACCACAAGGTCTGGTCCAAAAACGTTACCTAAGAACACTGGTTTCTCCTTTGTCGTGTCTGCCTCCACAGTAGTACGGGTTGCCAAAGTGCACCTTGCGCCCTGAAATTAAGCATTAATTGACATTTGAGTAAAATAAGACATGGCCAAGTTCCCCCGTGACACGTTTCGAGATTCACTCTCGGTTTCGCTCACGGTCGGGGCCTACGGCGTGGCCTTTGGCGCAGCGAGCATTGCGGCTCATTTCTCAATTCTCCAGACCTGCCTCTTTTCCCTTCTGACGTTCACTGGCGCCAGCCAGTTCGCCGCAGTTGGCGTAGTCGGTGCCGGGGGTGCTGGGGCTAGCGCCATTGCAGCAGCGACGTTGCTCAGCACCAG
>CAIKVF010000162.1 GCA_903830745.1 uncultured Actinomycetes bacterium
AACATTGTGCAACTAAGAAATGGTCGCAGAACCCAGAAGGACGGCAGCGCTTGGTTGGCTGGTCTCGTGTTGATCTTGATGCCTTTTTTAGTTGCATCAAGTGCCAGCGCCGCAACCCTGGTTGCACCAGTCTCTATAACCACAAGTTATGAAGCGCCGCCGACTAAGTCTCTCAAGCACGAAGATTCTTCAAGTGCTCTCTCACTGCTTAGCTCTGTTCCAATCGCCCTGGCGGCGAAGAAGCGAAGAGACACCCTGCGTTCCCAGCAATTCGTTGGCGCTCACGTAGACGTAGACGAAGCAATCTCACTAATGAGAGCAAATAGCCCCGAATTACTCAGCTCACTAATCGAGCGCATAGGGAGTCAGGTTCATGGGGTTTTAGATGTCACAGAGAAAGTAGTTCCAGGAGAAATCAATCTTCAGTGTGCACCGCTCGTTGTCTGCGTCTTGAGTGATTCACAGAATGTAACAAGGGTTTCGTTCTCTCATGCTGGAGGGACACTTCTTGTTGATCCACTGTGGTCCGTTGAAGAAATAATGAAGAACTGCGTAGCACTCCAGAGTGGTGGTCGAATTGAATACGCACAAAACGAATCGCAACTTCTCACGCTGCTGGCCAAAAGACTCCCAACAACTCTTGTTATGTATCTTGGGGCGGAACTAATTGACCTTGATCTCAATAACTTTTGTGTGCGCATCAACAAAAACGGATCTTCTGTCGTAAAGCCACAAGAAATACGAGTGCAGTTGCTTAGGGCTGCACCAAATGTGCAAGGGCTTGTTGAGCCCTTTGCGGTTGCTCTTCGAAGACGTTGTGTGGAGATGACTTCCTATCTGGCGCTTCATCGTCACGAGCCAGTAACTGGTGACCGACTTAGGACCAGGGTTCTCTCGCATGAAGAGATCGATGCATCACTTCGCACACTGTCTAATACTGCGAGTGCAGTGCGAAAAAGTTTGGGCGTAGGTGAACATGGCCTGCGACTACGCCCCGTCTCATCTTCTGGACTTTATGAAACGAGTGAAGTAACAAGCGATGTTGAGATGTTTCATGAAATTATTACTAGAGCTCGCAAGCTCTCTAATGAAGAAGGAGCACCACTGGTTAGAAGTGCACTGCAACTAG
This sequence comes from uncultured Actinomycetes bacterium, assembly GCA_903830745.1. Classification (GTDB taxonomy): domain Bacteria; phylum Actinomycetota; class Acidimicrobiia; order Acidimicrobiales; family RAAP-2; genus RAAP-2. Next base: position 1,130 of record CAIKVF010000162.1, read on the forward strand.
TTACTGGCGAACCACTCGCCAGTGTTCTGCGTGGCTACGAATGGTTTCTTGCTGAAGGTCACCAAGCAAGGCTTCTTAGAGATGGCGAGTGGGCCGCTCTCAGTTTGCACCACGATGCGCTACAGCGAAATGACTACGAAGAAGCATTCTGGGCACTCGAAAAAGGTCGCCTGATTGATCCCTACAGTGATGCACTCACTGAGGCGCTAAATGCTGTTCCTCGGTTACGCGAGTTTCGAAGCGATGCTCGAGGCGCTACGAAGGACGAGTCCATCAGCACCAGCGGCGCTGTAGCGATGAGCCGGACGCTCACGAGCCTCAGTAATCAAGTCACTGAGTAACTGAGAAAAAGCCAGCATCGGATCAACAAATAGATGCTTGGACAGTGATCCAGGAATTGTATTGATCTCATTTACGTAGAGTTCATTTTCATTGGCTAAAAAGTCAATTCGAGCAACGCCACGAACTGAGGCAACGTCAGCAATAATCCTGGCGAACTTCTCAATTGTCTCTTGCTGGCCAGCTGGAAGAACTGCGGGAAGCTCACGCGGAGCCGAAACCATTCCTTCGCCACCTACGTACTTATCTCGGTAGTCGAGAATTTCTGCGTTCGTTGAACGTCGAATGGGCTTTTCAATTTGCGAAAGCTGCAGCGTTGGATACGTGCGAAGCGCAATTTGAAGATCAAAGAGATCCTCTCTAAACGGTTCAACAACACATCCGAGTGCGAAGTGCGAGTTTGCACTGAGACGGGCCTTCGCTGTTGCGAAGTCAGCAACTACATCAATACCTATTGATGAACCACCAAAACGTGGTTTCAAAATGTAGGGGCCATCAAATGGAAGCGACTGCGTTTCATTGGTGAGCAACACTCTCGGGAGTGTTGAGAGCCCTGCAGCACTGACTACAGAACCAAAGGCCCACTTGTCCATCCCGAGTGCAGCACCCGCAACACTTGGACCGCTGTAGGCAATCCCCGCGAGGTCAAGCACTCCTTGGATGGTGCCATCTTCTCCTGGTCCACCGTGCAGGCAGACAACAACTGCTTCGAGTTCAATCAGGCGTTCTTTGCGACCTGTTTCGTAAAAGCCACCCTTGTCTCCAACGCGAAGTGTTATTTCGTTTGAACCCTTAGGCACGCCGTCGAGGAATGACTCGGCTTCAACGCCAACAGCGACTGAGAAGAATGAACCAGTTTTGGTCCAGTAAATACCAACAACGTCCTTCGATGTTTTTTCTAGCTCTCGAAGTGCGAGAAGCCCGGTCAAAATTGAGATGTCGTGTTCAGGCGTTGGCCCACCGAAGATCACACCAATAGTCACGTAACACCCTCTAACAATGTTTCTTGGTTATTAAGGGTAGTGGTCAGGCAAGTCGTTTAGGTACAACACCCCATCGCCAGCAATAAGTACCTCTCGAACCCACGCCACCGCTTGGTCCCTGGTATCAAAACGCTTAGGGAACTTTTCAAACCCTGCCGTCAGCGAACGAACGTTGGTTCGTCCCACAACAACTAGTTCTGCATTCATTTCAGCAATTTTTTTTGCCAACGTGGCATTTTCTTTGAGCTGATCATCACCAAGTTCAATCATTCCTGGCGTAACTACGACCCTGCGACCGTTTAGCGCAAGCGAAGCAAGTACGTGAAGCGAAGCCTGTGCGCTTGCGGGGTTGGCGTTAAATGTGTCGTCAATCACCATCACCCCAGATTGCGCGGTGATGACATTTGCCCGGTTCGCAACAGACTGCACCATGGAGATTCTTTGCTTAAGTTGCTCAGGGCTGGATCCAAGTTCTAGCGCGCAAGCAACTGCGCACGCCAGGTTCGACGGCTGCACTCCACTAAGTGGACTCAGTGTCATTAGCTCAACACCATCAATAATGATTCGCCACATTGGTCCTTCAACGCTCACTCGTACTGACGCATCAAGGTCAGCAGAACCAGCAGTTCGCACTTTTTTCCCACTCAGCTTGGCGGGCCAATTCTTTAGGCGTTGATCGTCAGTATTAATAATGACGGTTTTTGCCTTTTGGGTAATTTCAAACTTCGCGCCTTCAATTACGTCCAGGCTCTTCATTCGCTCTAAGTGAACTGGTCCAATTGCGGAGATGACTGCTATCTCGGGTGCGCACCACGAACAAAGATCCGCAATCTCACCGGGGCCGTACGTTCCCATCTCAGCAATAAATACTCGTGTGCCATCGCTCAAGTTTTCGTTGATTGCCCTCGAGAGCCCAGCACGGTTATTAAAGCTGCGAGGTGAGGCGACTACTTGTCCATCTCCAGAAAGTAGATCAAACAAATGATTCTTTGTCGAAGTCTTTCCGTAGGACCCCGTGATAGCAACCACGCGTGGACTAATTCGATGTAGTCGAGTGCTGGCTTGTTTGACGAACTTCTGCGCCTGAGCATTCTCGTAGGGAGCTAGCACTCGCGAAGAGAGATCCAGCATTACTGGAACGGCCCACAGCATTGCGATTGCGAGTAGCCAGGGCCTGGCTGAAAAGGCTCCGAGTACTGCAATTATCAAACAAAGAAGCGTCGAGACAACAGCAACGAGTTTTAGTCTTCGCGTCCACTGCAACTTGCTGGTTCGTCCCTTCATTGAGAGGCCTTGAGGGCAGAAGACTCCATATGCGATGCTCACCAGTACCGCTAGAACATCAAGGTGAAGAACCA
>CAIKVF010000163.1 GCA_903830745.1 uncultured Actinomycetes bacterium
AGCGCGCCACTTTGTAACGTCGTCAATCATTTCACGTTCGACTTTTGGATCTACGGTCATGATTGCTTCAAGCGATGATCCACTTGTAAGTGGTGACTCGGTGGTCTCAGTGAACTTATTCACACCAACAACTACTTGCTCACCAGACTCAATACGAGCAACTCGCTCAGCTTGGCTCGCAACTAAGCGACTCTTAAGTTCTTCAATTGCTGCGAATGCTCCGCCAAGACTGATTACGTCATCAAGCTCGTTCTTCACCGCTTCGGTTAATTCGTGGACCTTGGCTTCCATTACGTGCGATCCAGCAAAGATGTCAGGATATTCGAGCAAGTCACTTTCGTAAGCAAGTACTTGTTGCATACGAAGACTCCACTGCTGGTCCCAAGGGCGAGGAAGTCCCAATGCTTCGTTCCACGCCGGTAGCTGGATTGAGCGCGCACGTGCATCGGCTGAAAGAGATACGCCAAGCATTTCAAGAACAATTCGCTGGACATTATTTTCCGGCTGTTGCTCAGTGAGCCCGAGTGAGTTCACTTGAACGCCGTATCTAAAGCGACGAAGTGCAGGGTCTTCAACTCCGTAACGAGTGCGACAAATCTCGTCCCACATTGCGGTGAAGGTTCGCATCTTGGCGATTTCTTCAATGAAGCGAACTCCAGCGTTTACGAAGAACGAGATTCTTCCAACAACTTGCGGCATCTGTTCAGACGTAACTTTTCCAGAATCACGTACAGCATCAAGAACGTCGATTGCGGTTGCTAGCGCGTAGGCAACTTCTTGTACTGGGGTGCATCCTGCTTCTTGGAGGTGGTAGCTGCAGATGTTGATTGGGTTCCACTTAGGAACATTGTTGATGCCATAAGCAATCATGTCAACAATGAGTCGACGTGAAGGCTCAGGTGCATAAATAAAAGTTCCTCGGCTGAGGTATTCCTTCACAATGTCGTTCTGTGTAGTTCCTTGCAGCTTGTTGAACGCAACGCCCTGTTCTTCAGCGAGTGCCAGGTACAGACCCCACAGCCAAGCAGCTGTTGCATTAATGGTCATTGAGGTATTGATTTCGCCAACGGGGATCTGGTCGAGGAGTTGTCGCATGTGGCCTAAGTGCGCAACAGGCACACCAACTTTTCCAACTTCACCAGCGGCAGCTGGATCATCTGGGTCATATCCGGTCTGCGTTGGCAAGTCGAAGGCAATTGAAAGCCCAGTTTGACCCTTGGCGAGGTTGCCACGATAGAGCTCGTTTGATTTAACGGCTGTCGAGTGTCCCGAGTAGGTGCGTATTACCCATGGTTTAGAACGCTCAGCCATGTGACCTCCGGGGTTTCTATCGACCGTAGTCGAAGAAACCGCTGCCAGTCTTTCGACCAAGTTTTCCAGCCGCAACTAATTCGCGCAACATTGGTCGAGGCTTAAAGTTCTCTTCACCAGAGTCTGCGTACAGCGCTTCCAAGATTGAAAGTGATGTGTCAAGGCCAACGAGGTCAAGAAGTGCGAATGGCCCCATTGGGAAACCACATCCACCCTTCATTGCAATGTCGATTCCTTCACGAGTAGCAACGCCATCTTCTAAGAGGTGAATTGCGTTGTTTAGGTATGGGAAGAGAAGTGCGTTAACAATGAAACCGGCAACGTCCTTAACTTCAACTGGGTCCTTGCCACATGCTTTAGCAAATTCCGTAACACGATTAATTGTCTCATCGCTGGAGCACGATGCTCGAACAATTTCAACGAGTGACATGGTGTTTGCTGGGTTGAAGAAGTGAACACCACAAACGAGCTCACCGCGGTTTGTCTGCGCAGCGAGTTCAAGAACTGAAAGTGTTGAGGTATTCGTTGCTAGAACGGCGTCCTTGTTGATTGTTTCGTCAAGCTCTTTAAAGATCTGCTTCTTAACATCAAGGTTCTCAACTACTGACTCAATGATGAGGTCGCAGTCTGCAAGGTCTGTGAGATTGGTGGTTGCA
>CAIKVF010000164.1 GCA_903830745.1 uncultured Actinomycetes bacterium
CGACGCTTAGAAGATGGTGGAATGGGTTCGTGCAAAGTAATGAACCCACGCTACCGGACTCCTTTGAAGAGTCGTTGCTTAGAGCTGGATTCGCTCAAGGCGCTCACTACCTCGAAACAATCACCAAGGGGTTAGGCGCTTCAAATGCGCGCCAACGGGTTTTAGCCCTACGAGCTGGCGCACGACAAAACGTACTCAGCAGTGACGACTGGTCACACGCCTTCAGTGACAAAGACGTCGATGTACGACGTGAAGCACTTAATCTTTTCGCGCACCACGAGCAAATCAACACTGCACTGCTGGAGCAAGTTCTCGGACTCTTGAGCGACGAGGATGCATTAGTCGTCGATGGAGCAGTATTTGCACTTGGTGAGCATCTCTATGTTCCAGCGGTTGAAGCACTTTGCCATATTGGAAGTTCTCACGATGATGCACGCTGTCGTGAATCAGCCGTTGCGGCACTTGGAGCAATTGGTGATGACCGCGCACGAGAGACCATCTTGAATGCACTCGAAGATAAGCCACCAGTTCGACGACGAGCAATTGTTGCTCTTTCAAATTTCGAAGGCCCCGACATTGACGCTGCGCTCGAAAAAGCTAGTGAAGATCGTGACTGGCAGGTTCGTGCAGCGGTGAGCCAACTAGGCCGAGATGAAAACGATTAGCGCTCAGCACTTCGAAAGAGTGAGTGCAGCGACGACATCTCTTCAAGACATAACTGCAGTCCCTCAATAACGCGCAAGTCCGCGTGAGAAGAAATCTCAACTTCAACGCCAGTCGCATTAGCAATTAGCTCCGCAAAGTCACTGAGCAGCGCATGACCTCCAACCAATATCAGTCCGTTTGAACTCACGTCTTGAGAAAGGTCTGGCGGAGCGTCACCTAAACAGTCTTGAATCATGCGAACAGTTGCGCTGAGCACTTCGACGATTGCGTCATTGATGACGGAGGCGTCAATCTCTAGTTCAGTGAGTTTTCCTTGATCCACAGTTCGAGCAAGGATGCGCTGATTCATTCCTTTGCTGTAGCCAAGGGCAGAACCTAAGTTGCATTTAAGCGCTTCAATCGTTTCTGGTGAAGTAACTACCGAATAATGCTGTCTTAGAGCAGTAGCAATCGCCAAATCTAAATCTGCTCCCCCGAGTCGACGTGAACTCGAGCTCACTATGCCACCTAAAGAAATGATTGATGCTTCTGATGCGCCACCACCAAGTACGACAACTGCAGATCCGACTGGATCTTGAACGGGTAAGCCAAGTCCAATTGCGGCGGCGATTGGTGCTTCAACCATGCTCACTTCACGTGCTCCTGCTTGAATCGCTGCTTGACGAAGTGCACGGCGCTCAATTGGTGTTGCGAGTGTTGGAACGCTCATCACCACACGTGCGCGGCTGAATTTAGAAAGTCCTGTTCGTTGAAAAAGACCCGAGATCAACCGAGCTGTTACGTCAAAGTCAATCGTGGCCCCTTGGGCCAGCGGGCGAAATGCAACCACGTGACGAGACGTGCGAGAAACAGCGTCTTTTGCACCGTAACCAACTTCCACAACATCACCGGAGTTTGTATCAATCGCCACGATCGTTGGCTCATTAAATAAAACCCCACGCTCCGCGGTCGCCAGACGGGTAAACGACGTTCCTATATCGATTGCGACGTCTAATGCCATAGGGCACAATGCTAGGTCGCATTGGACTCACTTAGGCCTAAATTAGAGACGTGAGTGATAATCCCCTTGAAGGCTTTGGCGGAATGTTTGGCGACATCTTCTCGATGCTTGGCAAGCAGGGACCAAACGCGTGGTTTGATACCGCGACCCAGCTCGCTCTAAACATTGCTCGTGGAGAAGATGGCGATCCCAACCCACTACCGCCAGAACGCCAGCGCCTAGAAGAACTCAGCCCCCTCATTGGTCGACACGTGGATGCACTTTTTGGTGTTCCAAGTGAACCAGTTGTTACTGCACTGAACCGAACTGCACTCACCCAAGCGGCCCTCGCACAGTGGCGAGCGCATCTTGAACCAATTGTCACTAACCCACCAACAATTAGCTCTGAACTAGTCGATGCGAATCCAATGATGGCCCAAATGACGCAAGCGCTGGGTCCACTCTTTGCTGGATTCCAAATTGGAAGCGTGGCGGGACACTTCTCTGAACGCGCTTGGTCGCTCGCGGTGTTGCCACTTCCTCGAACAAATGGTGACCGTCTGCTCGTTGTTAACAACTTGAAGCAGTTCGCAGAAGATTGGAGTCTTGAGCGCGACCAGGTCTACTGCTTCGCAGTCGCACAAGAGTTCATTGCTTCGTTAGTTCTCACCCAGCCCGGTGTTGGTGACGCGTTACGCGCACTGCTCATAGACACAGTGAAAGAGTCAACGCAGGCTCAAGGTGACATTATGAGCAAGCTCACTTCAATGATTAACCCTGAAGACATGGCGTCAATGATAGGTAACCCAGAAGCACTGCTCGATGGAATTGAAATGCCCGCCGAGACTGACGCCAACCGGGCAATCAATGCAGCGACCAGTGTGCTCAGTGCATTCTTTGTCGCCGCAGCAGACGAGATCACCGAAGCCATCATGGGCCCGCACGCTCCACTCACCGAGGCGTACAAGAGACATCGCAGGAGTGACGCTCGAGGCGAAGATGCAGCAGCAGCGCTCTTTGGTATTTCAACACAAGGCCCTCACCACGAAAAAGCGGCGGAGTTTGTCGCAACAATTCAGCGTGAGTATTCACTCAAGGTATTTGATGCGCTACTTCGTGTTGATGGACTTCCATCAGCAGCTGAACTAGATGCTCCACTTGCGTGGTACGAGCGAGTTACTAACTCGCCGCTGGCTTAAGCCTCTTCTTCGTACCCGAGGTTCCACTCAACGAGCAAGTTCTCGCGCTCAGCGTCGCGGTTTACGCGCTCGCGATTGCGACGGAACTGTGGGTCGTGTGGAGGAAGAAAACGAAGTCGTGCATCGATGCGGTCAACGAAAGCCTGAATCTGCTCTTCGTCACCAAACACCATGCGGCACTCCCAGTGAGGGGCAATTGGTCCTAGGTAGATCACCTGGACGTGACCAACGGGGTCTACGACTTCTACTGTCTCGGCGGCAGGAATCTGACTCACGATGCTCCTTCTAAATGAACTGCTGGATAACCATTCTACTGACTTAACCAGAGTGCTTCTAAAGAGATTGAATTAGCCCTAAATACGCTAAATGAAGTGACGTAGGTAACGGTATTACAGGGTTATCGCTTGACTTATTCCCGTAATTTATGGATATGACACGTAAACAGCTTTCACTAAATACTGAGTGGATGCGCCTCGGTAAATGTCGCGATTATCCAAGTGACTTCTTCTTTCCCCAAGATGGAAAGGGCGTAATTGCTTGCCAGCGTATTTGTGCGCAATGTTTCGTAGAAGATGAATGCCTCGAATACGCCATTGAAATGAATGCAGATCACGGCATTTGGGGTGGCAAAAGCGAACGTGAACGACGCAAGCTCGGAAGGGCGCAACGTAGCCTGAGCGCCTAGGTAACCTGAACACACTGTGTTCGAGTGCGTCATAAACATCTCTGAAGGTTCCAACGTCGAAGTTCTAGGCGTTCTCGCCTCAAATGCAGGAGCGTCACTACGTGATCTTCACAGTGACTCATTTCATAATCGTTCTGTCTTTACATTCATCAATGAAAAGGGACCACTTCTCCAGGACGTTAAAGATTTCATAACTGCGTGTTACCAACACCTGTCGCTCACTGAACACCACGGAGTGCATCCTCGCTTTGGTGTAGTTGACGTTGTGCCGTTTGTTGCACTTAATGAATCAGAAGTTGACCAAGCAATTTCTATGCGAGATGAAACAGCGAAGTGGCTCAGTGAAACTTTCGCAGTCCCAGTGTTTCTGTATGGCGCTTCTAGGTCGCTTCCGGAGATTAGAAAAACTGCATTTAATGAATTGGCGCCTGACTACGGCCCACTCACTCCCCATCCATTATTTGGTGCAGTCGCTATGGGCGAGAGGCCAATTCTGCTCGCATGGAATATTTGGCTAAGCAACTGCACTCTTAAGCGAGCACGCTTTCTCGCGACGAGCGTGCGCGACCAACAGGTAAGAACATTGGCTTTTGTCGTTGGAGACAACGTTCAGGTGAGCTGCAACCTCATTGCACCAGACGAAGTGAAGCCTTCAGAAGTTTTTGATCGAGTGCTGCAGCAATTAGAGGGTCTGGAAACTATTCACCATTGTGAATTAGTAGGCCTATGCCCTAGCTCAGTTGTTTCTAGTGAAGATCCGAGTCGCTTAGAGCAACTTGGTCTCAGCTACGAAGCGACTATTGAAGCTCGCTGTAGTTAATCAACCAGCTTGAGCGCGGCGCTCAATTGCACGAGCACGGCGAAGGCGACGACGTTCGCGCTCTGACATTCCACCCCAGATGCCGAACTTCTCACCATTGTCGAGTGCGTATTCAAGGCAGTCATCTTTTACAACACAACCACGGCAAACTTCTTTTGCTTCACGGGTAGATGCACCGCGTTCTGGGAAGAACAAGTCTGGGTCAACGCCCATGCAGTTCGCACGAGACTGCCAACCACGATCTTCCATACCGCTCATGATGTCTACTATTTCCATGAATTGCTCCTCGAATTTGTAACGTACGTCACTGTTGTAATTACAACGATGTCATTGTTACTGGCTTTTGAGTGGAATGCAAATCAGAATTAAGAAATCCCTGATAAAAGGCTATTTCCTCTAACCGGCTCGGCGGTTTCTAACGAAGTCATCGAGGGCGTAGGAGCCCAGTTCATCAACGGAGGTATAGAAAGTCCTGCCCCCATTGACCTTGGAGATCTGCTCAACAAAGGGGAATTGACTGCGCTCAATGTCAAGCGCAAAGGTGTTTATAACAATTCCAGCTTTCGTGCAGCGAAGCACCTCAGCCATGGTCTTTTGCAAGGTTTCGTGAACCGGTGGCCACGAGAAGAATGGCTCTCCGTTCTCCATTAAGTGAGCTGTTGGCTCACCGTCGGTCACCACAACTACTTGGCGCTCGCCCTTCTCGTTTCGCATCAAGTGACGGCTAAGGGCCAAGGCGTGCTGAAGATTTGTCCCGTAGGCGTAGTCAATAGTGAGTGCTGGAATGTCTTCGATTTTGAGCTCGTGAGCCATTTCTCCAAATCCCACTACTGCACAAAAGTCGCGTGGATACTTTGAGCGAATCAACTGCGTGAGCGCAAGGACCATCTTCTTTGCGGGCACGAGGTTTCCTCGCATGGCCATAGAAAGAGAAAGGTCAATGGCAAAGACCGTGGCGGCTTTCTTGGTTGATTCAAACTCTTCAACTTCGAAGTCATCGTGGTGCAACTTCACCGGAGTTCCAGGGCCTTGACGGAAAATGGCGTTGCGCAGCGTCTTAGGCAGATTGAGCGACAAGGGCTCGCCTGGCTCCCAGGGCTTGGAAGTCTCTTCGCGGTCGCCGCCTCGAGAGACGGTCGCTTCACGGTGAGCGCCGAGCGTTGGTGAATCTTTTAGCTGGGCAAAGAGATCCTTTAAGGCTTGCTGACCAATCTGGCGAACTCCTTTTGCGGTGAGCTCCATTTTCTTTCCGCTACGGTCAATAAATCCTTTGTCTTTAAGACCCTTCAGGGCCTTTTGAAGGCGCTGAACGTGACGAGCTGCGTCATCTCCAAGGTTTCGACGAACTGACTCCACATCGACTTCTGGAAGGCCCTGTGCTGGGTTTGACTGGCTGAGAAAATCTTCCAAGCCACGTAGTTCACCGAGCTGCTCTGCAACAGACGCTGCATCTGCAAATGATGAGCCATTCTCTCCGCGCATGCGATGTGCACGATTCCAGTCAATGTCTGGAGTTGCTTGGCGCAAGTTTGAAACAAGGCGGTTCATGGAGAAGTTCAGATCCATGTCCTCCATCATTTGGGCAAACATGGCTCGAAGTTCTGCCTGCTGTTCGCCAGAGAGCGAGTTAAACATTGCTTCTGCAGCAGCAGCACGTTCAGCCATTGCACGAACAACGTCTTCGAGCGTCTCAGCACCAGGAAAGAAGTCACCAAACTTTTCCATGAATGAGTCGAACGACGGATCAAGTGGCTCGCCGGCGCGGTCCTGTTCAATCATCTTTGAGAGTGCGTCCATCATCTCTCTGGTTCGAGCAAGTTGTTCTGGGTCTAGATTGCCCATCATTTCTTTGCTCTGCTCAAAGTAAGTATTTAGAACATCTTCTTTCAGCTCATTCATGAGCTGTTCGAACTGCTCACGAGCTTCACTAGAAACAAAGTCGTAGTTTTGATAGTTGCCGAGTCGCTCAGACAGCTTGTCGCTCATGAGGTCTTGCTGCATCTTCTTTTGTTCTACGAGGTCTCGGGTGACTTCCTTGCGACGCTCATCGTCAGATGCTTCTGCTTCAGAAAGAAGTTCATCAAGCTCATTGCCTTCAATTGACTCAATCTCTTCGAGCCAGTCGCGGTAACGCTGCATTTCGCCGTCAGGATCTGCTTGCTGTTCGAGTTCACGGCGCTTTTGGCGCGTGCGTTCCAAGAGCTCGCGAAGGCCTTCAACTCGTTCGCCATCTTTTGTTTCAAAACCACTGCGCAGCAGTCGTTCCATAGCTTCTTCAAGATCGCCGCTTTCCATGAAGTCATCGGCGAGAAGTTTGAGTAATTCGTCGGCATCGAGGTCGTCAAAGTCATCGTCATCACCAAAGCGACGAAAACCGTAACGAACAGCCACTAACGATTCCTTGAGCGGTAGAGCGCACGCGCTCCTGATGCATCCTTTGCGAGACGCTTAGTGAGATAGAGGCCTTCCAAAATGAACTCTGTTGCTGCTGCAATTTCTCCGCTGCTGGCATTTGGTCCAGCCACGCGAGCAACTGGTCCAGCGAGCGCTGGCATTGCTGCGAGCACATTCAGGTAATCCTGGTCTGGGAGGTCGTCACCAGTATGAACAATCACTTCGTCGTTGAAAGACTCAACAATGAGCGGTGCTTCTTCTAGAAGAACAGTTTCAGAGAAACATTGGCGAAC
>CAIKVF010000165.1 GCA_903830745.1 uncultured Actinomycetes bacterium
AGTGCTCACTGTTGTTGCTAAAAAAACCTACGCCGAGCTCATCTGCCAACAGCAGCCACAGGCAACTTCTCGAGAGAAGAAGAGTGGCCTGGTGGAACTCAACCTTCCATTCGACACGCCTCACGCAGCAATGCAGTTCTTGTTGCAGGCGGGGGAGCGCGTTGTTCTAGAAGACCCGAAGGACATTAAAAAAGAATTCATCTCCTGGCTGAAAGAAGTGAACCAGGGGAGCACACCTTCAACTGATGGGCTCGTCTTCTCAGAGCCGGAGCGCTCAGATGTTCTTGGCCAAACATTGCTGCTACTTCACGCGGTGTACGCAAGTCCCGAAGGTTTAACCGTTGGTGAACTTTCAAGCCGCTTTGCCATGGACCCAGCGGACGTACGTCGCATTATGGACCGTCTTTTCACACTCGAGATTTTTGATGGCTCAAATAACTTTCCGGCCCACATCACGAGAATTGATGATGAAGATGATGAGGATCCAGATTCGCTTGAAATTCTTTATTTACCTGAAACTGATAATGGAACCCAGTTGCCGAATTCCCTTATGTGGCGCGACGTCTTTGAGCTCAACGTGGCGCTTCGTGAAGCGACCAGGGTCTACTCAGATAGCGCAATCCTCTCGGCGATAGACAAGTTGGAAGAAGCCAGTGGCGTTTATCTAGGCGCAGAATCAAGCGGCGTTGAAGCCTTTATCCCGGAGATAACAGACGCAGTCAATAACAAGAAGCAGATAACAATTCTCTACACCTCAGGTCAGTCTGATGAAACTCGCGAAAGAGCGATTGAACCGCGAGACATTAAGCGTCTAAATGGACACACCTACATTCGCGCCTACTGCACAACAAGCGAAGGATGGCGAACATTCCGCGTTGACCGCATTAGTGCAGTGCTCTCTACGACTCCTGTAGATCAGCAACGAGTAAATGATGTTGAAGAAAATTGGTTGACACAAATTGGTTCTGGTGGCGAAGAAGTCATTGTCTTTGTTGATGCGAATTCCAGGTGGTTGTTCGAGCCACTTCCAGGTGCTCGTTGGGCCGTCACCAAAGATGGTGAGAGCGCAGTTATGTTCAGAGTTTCTGATGAAGAGTTCTTAAATAACCTCATGTTGCAGGCTGGACCTGGTGCTCGAGTTTCAACACCTAAGTTCAAAAAAGCCGGGCACGAGCTCGCGAAACGGATACTGAAGAACCTTTAAGGCGACTGTTGGGTACCTCGAAAGAGGTATTCATGATTCATGTTTCTACATTTCGAAAAAATGACCCGCGCTATTTCACGTCGGATCGAGCGCTAGAACTTGACGGTATACGTAACGGGGGTGCTGGATGGTGGATTCGTGGTTATGGGGACACCGAAGACCCTGACACGGTTCGAAAAGTGCTCACAACAACAGATCGTTCAAGCAAGTACGGCTATCAATTAATTATTGCGGCTCCACGACCGATTTCAGTCCTGATTGCGATCGACCGCGATAGCGCACCAGCAGTTATTGAAAGTCACCAAAAGGCGGTGTCAGGCGCAGTCCAATATCTCGAAGACAGAGGTGTTACATGGATCGATAAGAGAAATGGGGATTCAAAAGTTATTCCCTCAAAGTGGGAAGAAGTTGTTAGTTTCACCCATGGTGTAAATCGTCGTGGGGATCCGCATTTGCACGATCATGTGCTGGTCGGTGCTCGACCAGCCGAGAGTAAGAATGTGCTTGATTCAAGAGGTCTTTTTTCTCATCTAAAAGCTGCTGACGCAATTTATAGGTCAGAGCTTCGAAGTCAGATTGCTGAACGAACTGATTGGGTTCCGAGGCGAACCTTTGAAGGTATCGAACAAATTGAGGGACTTGACCTTGGTTACGTGAAGTTGTGGGCAGGTAATAAAGATTTTTCTACCGAAGCAAAGAAGCAATGGACACGAGATCAGATACTGGACCGATGGTCAACTGACCTAAGTCGCTTCAGTGAACGTGGTCCGGCTGTACTGCCTCATCGCGACAAAGGCGTTCTTGATGAGCATTCTTTTGCAGGATCATTTGAAGGCCTCGATTACGTTAATCGAGCATCCATTATTAAGTCATGGGCTAATGCTGCTCCATTTGGGCAAAGTTATAAAGAAATTGAAAATGTAGTGAATGAGCTCTATCCGGAACTGATTAGTTCATCGGGCTACGTCCAGGATGCGGTGAGTCGTTCGGGTGCTCGAATGACATCAAAAGTTCGTGAGCATGGAGCAAGACCTCTGCAACAAAAAGAGATTGAAAACTGGAGAACTCAATCGCGCTCAAGACTAGGACGGTGGACCGGACTATCTAGATAAGCAAGAAATCTTGGATCACGAAATGAGGCCGTAAGCCTGGTCCAGGTCATTGACTTGTTGGCATGAAGTGTCAACGCCATCGACGGCCTTCCGCGCGCCAGTTCTCCAATCGTTGCGGCGTCACGTTCAATCCAAGAGTTCGTGAATCCGTTCTTCTTGCCCTTCTTATCTGCTTGCTTTGAAGTGGTGCTCACTAATTGCTTGCCTGCGAGGTTTGACAAGAGTTGCAGAGTTGCTGGATCCGCAATTCCGGGGAGGATCAGTGCGGTAGGAAAAAGTGACAAAAAACCATCGGCTGAATGTCCCCATCGCTCCCTGGCCTGGCTTAAGTCTTGCAAGCAGGCGAGCGTAAGAACACCTTGGCCGCCACCTTCAGAAACAATGCCAGCAAGACGTGGGAGCGGGGCAACATTGGCTAATTCATCGAGTGCAAGTAGCAACCTTGCACCCTCTTTATGACGGTCATACGTCGCATGAACCACCTCTTCAATTAGTCCTACAACAAGGGGGATGGAAACAGCTTGAAATCTGCTGGGCGAAACTACATGCAGCTGATTAGGCCCGCTCAAGAATTCTTCAATGTCAAGCCCAGGAAGCATTGATGCTTCTCTAGATGCATCACTACGCATACCTGAGAAAAAACCAGAAGCAGTTGACCAAATGGATGAACGCTCTCTTTCTTCGGTCGCCATCACTCCTCGAAAAAGTGCACTACTTGCATGTTCGAATCCGTAGTTCTCTCCTAGTACTTCAACTACGCCGTGACTATTTCGTTCATCAATCTGTGTGCAGAGTTGTGCCAACGACAATTTTTCGAGTGCTGCGTAATGCATGAGAGGAGCGACCAGTGCACTCGCACGCTCTGTCCAGTGGTCATCGGCCTGACCGGAGTTTCCTCGTCTCGCGACGTCAACGAGGCTGCGAGTCGCCAAAATTGCTCCATCCCAGGTCTCAGATTGTCGAATTGGCGAATATCCAATTTTTTCTACACCGGGTGGTGTTGGCACAATTCCAGAGGGATCAAAGAGCAAATTCGCTCCTTTTCTGCGTGACTTTGACATCAATTGCAGCACATCATCCTTAGTTGAAGTGATGACACAAGAATGTTCGCTCATCAGGAGATTTGGGATGATTATGGAGCTTGTTTTACCACTCCTACTGGGCCCTAAAACGAGTGTTGAACGCTCAGCTCCACTCGACACATCACCTAATTCACTGCGACCAAAATATATTCCACGATTGAATTCCATGACATACAACTGTCGAAATAAAGTCTTAAATGCTTGACATTGGTGTGAAAA
>CAIKVF010000166.1 GCA_903830745.1 uncultured Actinomycetes bacterium
AGTCGACGGCATCTCATTCACACTCGGCGAGAACGAGACTCTCGGCATCGTTGGTGAATCAGGTTCTGGAAAGACTGTTTTGGCCAGAACGATTATGGGTCTTCAGGCAATCAGAAACGCAACTGTTACTGGCTCCGTGAAAATCAATGGCTCTGAAGTCGTTGGCACATCAGAAGAAGACAAGCGCAAAATCTGGGGCACAGAAGTTTCAATGATCTTCCAGGACCCAATGACTTCTCTCAACCCGGTAATGCGCATTGGAAAACAAGTTGATGAAACTCTTCGTGTGTTGCTTGGCATGTCTAAAGAAGACGCCAAGAAGCGTGCGATTGAGCTTCTTGAAATGGTTGGTATCCCTTCACCTGAAGAACGCTACGAAGCATTCCCATCTGAGCTTTCTGGTGGAATGCGCCAGCGCGTTGTAATTGCAACTGCACTTGCCTGCTCACCGAAACTCGTTCTTGCAGACGAACCAACAACTGGCCTTGACGTAACAATCCAGGCTCAGATTTTGAACCTTCTCGATGAACTAAAAGAGAAGATGCAGATGTCAGTCATTCTCATCACGCACGACCTTGGTGTTGTTGCAACTCGTACGTCGCGGATCATTGTTATGTACGCGGGGCGAATCGTTGAAATGGGTTCTACGCAAGACGTCTTCAAAGACCACCGCATGCCTTACACCCGTGCATTGCTTGAAAGTGCGCCAAAGGTTTCAAATCCATCACACACTCGCCTAGTGACTATTGCTGGTCGACCACCAAACCTTCTCGCTTTGGAAAAGGGTTGTGCTTTCGCTCCACGCTGCAAGTTCGCCACTGACAAGTGCCACAACGAGCGTCCTGAGCTACAGGCAACTGGTACCGAAGGTCACATGTTTGCTTGCTGGAATCCTCTTACTTCAAGTCACGGAGCTGCATGATGGAAAATAGAACTCCAGTATTAAAAGTTGAAGATCTCGTTGTTAACTTCGGCAGTGGTTCAAAGACTGTTAGCGCTGTTGCAGGCGTCAGTTTTGAAGTGTTCGAAGGTGAGACTCTAGGAATTGTTGGCGAGTCCGGTTGCGGTAAATCAACAACTGGTAAAGCACTCATGCGCATTATTGAGGTAACGAGTGGAACCATTGAAGTTGATGGCGTCAACATCTCAACAATGAGCAAGAAAATACTTCGCAAGGCTCGCACGAGCATGCAGATGATTTTCCAAGATCCAATCAGCTCGCTTAACCCTCGTCGTCGAATCAAGGACATTGTTGCAGAGCCGCTCGACTGTTGGGAACCTAATCGTCCAGACCGTGAAGACATCGTTGTTGACCTTCTAAACAAAGTTGGAATTGACCCAGAGGTGTACGGAAACCGTTACGCACGTCAGTTCTCTGGTGGACAATGTCAGCGTATTTCTATTGCTCGTTCACTCGCAATGCGTCCAAAGATTCTTATCTGTGACGAGATGGTTTCTGCTCTTGACGTTTCTGTTCAGGCTCAGATCCTTAACTTGCTTGAGGACTTGAAGAAGGAATACGGACTAACGCTTTTGTTTATTGCGCACGACCTTGCAGTTGTGAAGAACGTAAGTGACCGAGTTGCAGTTATGTACTTAGGAAAGATCTGCGAAATCGGACCTTCGGACCAGTTGTATGCATCTCCAGCACACCCGTACACAAAGTTCCTTCTTGGAGCTGCTCTTGAAGCTGACCCAGACTCTGACAAGCACGATGAAGTTCTTACGGGAGAACCACCAAGCCCTATGAACCCACCTAGTGGTTGTAGGTTCCGTACTCGTTGCCCTAACGCAACACAGAAGTGCGCAGATGAGGTTCCAATTCCTCAGATGGTTGGCGAAGGACACGAAGTTGCGTGTCACTACCCTCTTACAATCACTCGTAAGTAAGTACTCTAAACTCCCCTAAGCGTTTTAAATTACAGGGGGAATCATGTCATCAACACCAACTTCAGGGTTGCAGCTTCGGTCAACAGTTTCTGAGAGCGGAACACTCGAACTCACATTGGTGGAGATGCCAATTCCAGTGCCAAACGAGAATGACGTAGTCATTCGAGTTGAAGCAGCACCAGTTAACCCTTCTGACCTTGGACTGCTTCTTGCTGGCGCTGACGTTTCTAAGACACAGGTAACCGAGCGTGATGGTTTTCCTGTTGCAAGTGCACCAATCGATCCAAGCTTCCTACGTTCACTCTCAGGAAGACTTGGCGAGTCAATGGCGGTCGGAAACGAAGGCGCCGGAACAGTAATTGCTGCTGGATCTTCTCCTGCTGCACAGGC
>CAIKVF010000167.1 GCA_903830745.1 uncultured Actinomycetes bacterium
ACGTACAAACTCATTATTGAAACCGGACTGGCCGACTTCATTGACATCTCTCTATGGGACTGCTTTAAGGAAGCTTCTGATGAACAGTTCGCTGGGCGTCAGCTGATTGATCTGTTCACTGAGATCCCTCGTGGAGAGACTCGACTCTGCGTTGCTGGAAAGATTTACTCGGCCGCTGATGCGCAGCGCTGCCTCAACCTTGGTGCAGATTTGGTTGCTATAGGTCGCGCGGCAATTACCAACCACGACTTCGCCCGCTCAGCATGTGCTGATCCTTCTTTTGTGATGCGTGAGATTCCCGTTGCGCGCGAGATCTTGAGATCTGAAGGCTTGTCGGAGTCCTTCGTTGAATACATGTCAGGGTGGAAGGGTTTTGTTGCCGACTAGCGAGTTGTGTAGTAGCTAAATGCCTGGGTTGAGGGGTATGCGGTACTGGGCTTTGCCAGATTCCGTTACATAGGAATCATAAAGTTTTCGCGCAGTTTCGTTTGTTGCATCTGTATTCCAATACAGCCTGCTTGATCCAGCTTTCACTGCGATTTCGTACACAGCGTCAATGAGAGCTCTGCCAACCCCATGGCCACGTAGCGCTGGGTCTACAAACAAGTCTTCTAGTAAACAGAAGTTATTTGGGGCCCAGGTTGATTCCTGGAATGTGTAATGAACTAGCCCGCATACTTTTCCATCGACTTCTGCAACAAGTGCATAGAGGTTGAAGTCGCTATCTAACAACCTTGTCCATGTAAGTTCATATTGCGACTCCGGGACACTTGTTTTGTAGAAGTCAATGTAACTTCGCCAATAAAACAGCCAGTCATCCCTGTCGGCTTTATTTAGTTCTCGGATCGTACTCATTAAACAAACAATACTGGGCACCCCTAACGGGATTAGCACCGCTAATGAATTGGGTGTTTAGTTGGCTCGAACCGTTGCAGGACGAAGCGACTGATCTTCGTAGCCTTCGCCGCGAAGTAGTGCACGAACTGCAGCACGAACACGCTGTGGATCGAGAGGCTTAACAATGAATCCCTCTGCGCCACTACGACGTGCAAGAAATACATCTGCACGACGATCAAGAAGCATTAGTACAGCAACTGGTTCTGCAGCCCCATAAGATTCTTCGTGTCGAAGATCCATGGTGATTGCCATGCCACCCATATTCGTAATTTGAAGATCAGTAATAACAAGGTCAATGCCGCCTTGCTTTACGCGTGTAATGACTTCGGGACCAGTGGCTACTTCCTCAATAACAACATCGGGGCTTTCGAGCATTGAGCGGAGCTCATTTCGAAGGCTCAAGAGGTCACTAGCGATAAGTACGTTCGACATATCTACAAGCGTAGTGGAGCCCGCTTTTTGTAATAAGACAAGGCCAATACCCCCTCTGACGTGCCGTCTTGCTAGAAGGACAGGGACGTGGGTAACCTGCGGTTCTAGTCGAACTGGGGGGAGAGACTGATGGCATTAGCACCGGATGACTGGTCAATATTAGCGGCATGCCGCGGGGGTGAGGGTTCACTCTTTTTCTCTCCTGATACCAGTGAGCGCAAAGAAGATCGCATTGAACGAGAGCAAATGGCTAAGCGAATCTGTGCTGGATGTGCAGTGACAACGGAATGTTTAGATGCAGCCATTCATCGCCGCGAAACGCATGGCATCTGGGGCGGACTCAACGAGATTGAGCGTCGCTCACTCCAGAGGCGCTGAATCAACCCAACCAAGTTGGGTTGGTGTTACTCGCGTTAGAACAATGAGTAGCGCGAAAGTAACAATGTGCACACCTGTGCAGTAAAGACAGATGTTGCCAATAATCATGATCTCGGCGTAAATGAGCCAGAGAACAAAACCCATTCCAACAACGGTGAGTGCAAATCTCGCAACGTGCAACCAGTAATTCTTTGCTCGCCATGCCCATGGTGAAGTAAGAGCCACCATTACGACGAAATTGAATAACCCAAGAACTGCGACTGGGATTCCTAGAAAGTAGGACTGCGCAGAGGTGGTTACTTTGGCGCAGTTAATGGTGCCTGTGTCGGCACACACCAACGCATGAGGTTGAAAGTGCGTAATCGTGAGGTAGATAGAAAATCCGAGCCCAATGATGCTTAGGACAAACGTTGTTACAACGGCCCAGCGCGGAACACTTTCTACTGTGCGACTCACTTAATCTTCATCGCTTTCTTGGCGGCCTTAACACCAGCACTTGAACATACTGCTGCAGGCTTGTTGTTGGTAAGAACACAGATAGCAGCAGTGTGCTCATTCGCTGAAGCAATAATTGCTTGCGTTACTGGATTCGTTGCATCGCTAAGAGCTGAAGCAATTTGTCCCTGGGTAAGACCAGCGAGTGCTGCTGGGGTAAAGCTCGCACCAGCTGACAGGAATTTGTTGCCCATGTCAATGAATGGAATTGAACCGTTTTCTTGTGTTGAAGTGAACGTAGGGATGTACTTCATCGTGTCGTACTTCTTTACGAGTGCAGTTTGTGCAGCGGTCATCTTTTGCAATGGGAAGTAGAAGTTTGTTGCTGGATTTGGGGTATTTGTAAATGTTTCCACACTCGCAAAAGCAACGTATGGCGATGTGTATGTAGATTGACGGAACGTAAATGTCTTCGTATTTGGATAGACATCAGTTGCGCCACTCTGTGCAAGTCCAAGGTTGCTAAATGTTCCAAAGCGGCTTAGTGCAACTATCGTTGCCCAGCGTTCTGCTGCACAGTATGGGCAGTACTCAGCTCCAACGTATTGGATCAATGGAAGCGACTTACCGTTAACAGTCTTGACCAGCGCAGGCT
>CAIKVF010000168.1 GCA_903830745.1 uncultured Actinomycetes bacterium
AACTGGCTCGTCGCTGGAGAGAGCTTTGTGTGCAGCATCGACTGATTCTCTCGAGAGGACACCGTCGCGAGGGTCACTATTTCGTCGGTCGATTATCTGAATGCTCGGCCATCCGGTAATGATGTCGTCAGTTTTTTCGAATGGGGATGAATTAACAAGTACCGGTGAAGGAAGGCATGATGTTGCCCACAATGGAGCATTGTCACGAGCGCAGCGTTCACGAAGCATTGTTAATGCGTCCCACGTTGGGGCCGCTTCAGAGCGGTAAGACTCATCGTCGGCGTCAATGATGACTGCTCCACTGACCTTAGGAACTGGAGCCAGTGCAGTTCCGCGGGCACCAACAACTACTGGCCAGCCACTTCGCATTCGGTCCCATTCATTTTCACCACTCGCAACAGCGCATCCGCGTTGTTCGAGCCTTCCCCTCAGTCGACTCGCCCACGATTCAGTTGGCACAAGTACGAGCAGCGACCCTTCACGAGAAAGTGAGTCTTCATACGCACCAAGAATGAGTGCGAGCGGATCAGTTGTTGGAGAAACTTGAATAACCCCTGGAGCAATTCGAAGTGCTGACTGGGATGCAGCAGCACTCAGTTGATTCTTTGCAGGTGCTACTGGAAGCGAAGTAATCAGTCGTTTCGGTGACGTGGAAATAAGGAAACGAGAAACCGGGCTGTACCAGCGAACACTCGCCCAGTTCAGTAACGCCAGAAGTGATGGCGGTGGTCCGTATCCGAGCCACTTGGTGAGTGGTTTGAGTTCGCGGTCAACCTCAACTTCGTCAATCACCCACCCACGTACCGATCGGTTATTGAAATCAACGCGTACACGGTCGCCAATTGCGACTTGAGCAGTTTTTTCTGTGACTAAATAATCAAAGGGACGGTCAACCGCCGCTACGTCAGTAATGATTCGTACCGCGCGCGGAGCGCTCACGGTTACAGCGACAGTTCGCGGCGCAGATCGTCAACGCGTGGAGTCTGTTCCCACGTGAAGCCCTGTTCCTTGCGCCCGAAGTGTCCGTACGCAGCAGTGCGCTGGTAGATAGGACGACGAAGTTCGAGGTCACGAATAATCGCAGCAGGTCGAAGATCAAAGATTGAGTCAACGGCCTTAGCAATACGAGCGCGATCAACCTTCTCAGTGCCGAAAGTTTCTACGAGGACTGATACTGGACGAGCAACACCAATGGCGTAAGCAACCTGCACTTCGCAGCGCTCTGCAGCGCCAGAAGCAACAACGTGCTTAGCAACCCAGCGTGCAGCGTACGCAGCAGAACGGTCGACCTTTGATGGGTCTTTTCCTGAGAACGCACCACCACCGTGGCGAGCCATTCCACCGTAGGTGTCAACAATGATCTTTCGACCAGTAAGACCGGTGTCGGCGTGTGGTCCACCAAGAACGAACTTGCCCGATGGGTTAACAAAGATCTTCATGTTGCTGGTATCAAGCTCTCCAGGAAGCATTGGCTTAATCACGTGCTCCATGAGGTCGGCTTGGATTGCTTGCTGTGAGTGTCCATCAGCGTGCTGGGTAGAGATAAGAACGGTGTCAACAGAAACGGGCTTACCGTTTTCGTAGCCAATAGTTACTTGCGTCTTTCCGTCTGGGCGAAGGTATTCAACTTGACCTGACCTACGGACCTGTGAAAGGCGCATTGAAAGACGGTGGGCCAGCCAGATTGGAAGTGGCATGTGGTCTTCGTTGTCACTGCAGGCGTAGCCGAACATCATTCCCTGGTCACCAGCACCAAG
>CAIKVF010000169.1 GCA_903830745.1 uncultured Actinomycetes bacterium
CCAGAATCATTGCAGCCACCCATGGAGAAAAGGCGTTTGGGATGGGAGTGACTGACATCATTTCTCTGCCCAAATACGATGGTTCGAATTTTGTAAGTGAGTCTTGGATGCTTTGTGGAAAGAAGAAAAGGATAAGAGGAATTACTAGAACCACTCCCACGTATGCGCTGATGGTTGCTGCGCTTTGGCGCAACAACATTCCAAGACTGAAACCAATTACTGAAAGCAGCATCAGGTACACCCCACCAAGCACTACGGCACGCAGGTCCGCTCCATTACTCAGAGTGTCGGGAATGGATGTATCCATATTTCCGTAGATTGCTTTTCCAATAAAGAAAGCAGCAAAGCAGACAGCTTCACTAACCAACAACATCGAAATCTTCAATACGCCAGTTTTGGCGATAATTAATCTCCAACGATTCGGAACCGCAGCCAATGTTGTTCTAATCGAACCAGTGGTGTATTCGGTTGTAATAAATAGCGACCCGATTACGCCAACCGCGAACTGCGCCAGCGCGGTTCCAACAAGACTTGTATCAACTGGATTAAAAGTGAGGTGATCTCGCTGAGAGCCTGGTGAATTCCAGTTGGCGTGAATCAGCGAGGTAACAAGAATTCCGAGGCCAATTGTCAGGACGATGAAAACAACTATTCCAAGAATCGTGGACCGCACGCTTCTGAACTTGATCCATTCAGATTTCATCGCTGATAGGAGAGTGACCCCGTTAGTCATGAGCAGCTCCAATTTTTCCGCCACCGTACTCAACGCTGTCAGCAGTGAGATCCATAAAGACTTCTTCTAGGGAAGCCCGCTGTGGTGTTAGCTCCAAAATAGTTATGCCGGCCTTAAATGCAAGGTCGCCTACCTGATCAGATGTGAGCCCACCAACAGTGAGCCCCAGGTCATTGATTTCGTGCACTTCAGCTCCATTTGAAGTGAGGGTTGAGGTCAGCATGTGAATGTCTGATGCGCGAACAAATACTGTTCCGTGTGCGGTTGCCGTCAGGTCATCTACTGAACCTTGAGTAATAAATTTTCCTCGACCAATAACAATTATCTGGTCCGCACTTACCGCCATTTCACTCATTAAGTGAGAGCTAACAAATACAGTGCGACCTTCGTTGGCGAGTGAGCGGAAGAACTCTCTTATCCAGCGAATGCCTTCAGGGTCAAGACCATTAACTGGTTCGTCGAACAACAGAACTTCGGGGTCGCCAAGCAGCGCCCCCGCAATACCAAGTCGTTGGCTCATTCCTAAAGAGAAGCCACCTACTTTTTTGTTTGCAACTGATTCAATCCCCACGAATTCAAGCACTTCGTCAACGCGTGCCTTCTTAATCTGGTTTGAAGCGGCTAAAGAAAGTAGATGATTGCGAGCGGAACGTCCTGGGTGAACAGCTTTAGCGTCAAGTAGCGCCCCCACCTCACGAAGCGGAGCTTTAAGTTCGTGATACGTCTTGCCGTTAATGGTGGCTGATCCTTTGGTGGGGCGGTCAAGTCCAAGAATTAGGCGCATGGTTGTTGATTTACCGGAACCATTCGGTCCAAGAAATCCGGTCACGACACCTGGCTTGACTTCAAAGTCAAGGTCATCAAGAGCCAGAGTGTCGTCATAGCGTTTTGTTAGATGATCGATTTTCAGCATGTGTACGCAGGTTAGCCCCGTAGTTTGCTGCTCATAATCAAACAGAAGTGTCCTTAGAAACTTCTTGCTTCACTATTAGCTCATTTCCCATAATCTGTAGTTATGCACTCACCAACTGAGATGATTTCTGAGCAAAAAGCCCTTAAAGGGCGCTTCAATCCAATTGAAGTTTCTCTCCCGCATCTTGTCTTCAATGTCTCGCTGCTTGATGAAATTCCTGGCACCGAAGTTGCGTACGTCGCAATGGGTTGCTTCTGGGGTGCAGAGCGAAAATTTTGGGAATTGCCTGGAGTTGTGAATACCGTTGTTGGCTATCAGGGTGGATTCACACCAAATGCTTCCTACGAAGAGGTGTGCACCGGAAAAACAGGACACTCCGAAGTTGTGAAAGTGGTCTTTGATCCAAGCAAGGTTTCCTACGCACAAATCCTTAAGTGCTTCTACGAGAATCACAATCCGACGCAAGGTTTTCGCCAGGGCGGCGACATTGGAACGCAGTACCGAAGTGCAATCTATTTTGTGAATGAACAACAAGAGAAAATTGCTCGCGACATCACGAGCTTGTTCCAAGCGACACTTAACGAAAATCACTACGGCACAATAACTACCGAGATTGCACCAGCAAAAGAGTTCTTTATTGCAGAGCAGTACCACCAGCAATACCTGATTGCTTATCCAAATGGATACTGCGGCCTTGGTGGAACTGGTGTGAGCTGTCCCGTAGGACTCAGCACTACTTAGTCGCGAGGAAGTTTCGCAATAATTGCTTGTGCTTCTTTCACCATTGAGCGAACAATATCTCCCGCTGGAATGAGTGAAGAAATTGCACCAACTGCTTGACCAGCTGGGTACCCCTCTAGGTCAGGGTCAACACCAACTGCGTTGTTTCCTGCACCAAGGTGGAATGTTCCGTTACCGAGTGACTGCATGAGTTGCTCAGGGAATTTCTTTAGAAGCGATGGATCAGCTTCGTACATGTCTGACGTCTTATTCTTCATCACGCGCATTGGCTTTCCACTGAATCCCTTAGAGATAGTGGTTCCGTCTTCCTTGCTCGCGATCATTTTGTCCTGATACCCAGGAAGTGCTCGAGCTTCTGGTGTTGCGATAAAGCGAGTTCCGACCCAAATGCCATCGGCACCGAGGCTAAGTGCTGCAGCGAGTCCTCTTCCATCAAAAATTCCACCAGCGGCGACAACTGGAATAGCGCCGTTCATTGCGTCAACGATCATTGGCACGAGAGGCATTGTTGCAACGAGACCAGTGTGGCCACCTGCTTCAGTTCCTTGCGCCACGACAACGTCACATCCTGCGTCAAGCGCACGCTTGGCGTGTTCGACTTTTCCGCACATTGAAATAACGAGCACATTGTTCTTGTGACACATCTCTACAACGTGACTAGGCACACCAAGGCCAGCCACAAATGTTGTCGCGCCACCTTCAATAAGGATTTCAACATTTCGAACGAGGCTGTCTGGAAATGCCGTGAGCAAGTCAACGCCGAATGGCTTTGACGTCAACGCTTTTGTTGCAGCGACTTCTTCAGCGAGTAGCTCGCTTGACATTGTTGAAGCTCCTAGACATCCGTAGCCACCTGCTTCTGAAACCGCACCAGCCAGCGCTGAGTAGGAGACTCCACCCATGCCCGCAAGCATGATTGGGTACTGAATGCCTAGTAGTTCGGTGAGCTTCGTTTTCATGGGTCCTCGTTCTGGTCTTTTAAGAGATTACATAGTTTGTAACATATTTCACAAGGGTGCTCTATACTTCTCACATCGTAAAGGATTCCCCCAATGTCTGATCAATCGCTAGTCCCCATACTTCACAAACGTGACCTGAATTTTGTTCTTGGTGCACTCATGATGGGGATGTTCTTATCCGCGCTTGACTCAACAATTGTTTCAACGGCACTGCCAACAATTGTTGGTGACCTCCACGGAGCAAATCACCTCAGCTGGGTAGTCGTTGCCTACTTACTTGCGACAACGGTTACAACTCCACTGTGGGGCAAGCTCGGTGACCTCCACGGTCGTAAAGGATATTTTCAAGCTTCAATTGTTATTTTCCTCATTGGTTCAGTGCTGTGTGGTTTCGCACACAGCATGTTGGAGCTTGTTATTTTTCGTGCATTTCAAGGTTTAGGTAGTGGCGGGCTCATGGTTGGAGCTCAAGCAGTAATGGCTGACGTAATTGCTCCACGTGATCGTGGAAGATACGCGGGTTGGTTTGGTGCAGTATTTGGAACTTCAACGATTGTTGGTCCACTTTTGGGCGGGGTGCTCGTTGACTACACCTCATGGCGTTGGATTTTCTTTGTCAATCTCCCACTTGGCATCGCCGCACTTGCTGCGTGTGCTGCATACCTACCAAGTTCTAAGGCCCGTGTTCAGCACACGATTGACTATGCCGGAATTTTCACATTGAGTATCTCAGCAACAGCACTGATCCTCTTTACATCGCTCGGTGGTATTTCATTCCCATGGTCTTCGTGGCGCTCTCTCACCCTTGTGGCAGTGGGGCTACTCGCTGCAGTCGCGTGCATATTTGTTGAACGACGCTCTGTCGAGCCAATTTTTGCTCCTCGACTCTTCAAGAACAAAGTATTTCTCTCAGCCTCTGCAATTGGTTTCGTAGTTGGCTTTGCAATGTACGGCGCCATGGTGTTCTTGCCGCTCTACTACCAAGACGTTCGACTGATTTCACCGACAATGTCTGGGCTTCGACTTGTTCCAATGATGGCTGGTCTTTTCGCAACATCAATTTTCGCCGGTCAAATGGTTTCGAAGGGCGTGAGGTATCGTCCGTTCCCAATAACTGGAACAGCATTAATGACGCTCGGACTGTGGCTCTTCTCATTTATCGGTGTCAGTACTTCATCGTGGCTTATTGCATTCTTTATGGTGGTCTTTGGCATGGGCCTCGGACTTGTAATGCAGATTCTGACTACCGCAGTGCAGAACGCAGTGCTTCCAGAAGACATAGGAGCTGGAACAGCGGGATCAAACTTCTTTAGGTCAATGGGTGGATCGTTTGGTACCGCTGTATTTGGAGCATTGTTTGCAAACCAACTTCCCAAAGCGCTCGCAGCAGATGTTCATGGCCTTCCACCTGGAAGTGCAGCGCAGTCAGCGGCAAGTTGGACACCACAATTTCTTCATCATTTACCAAAGCAAGTGTTCAATGAGATTGCTCACGCACTCTCTACAACAATTGCTGGAATGTACATCTGGTCAATTCCGTTTGGGTTGTTAGCGCTTGCGCTTTCTTTCACCTTGCCAGAACTGCAGCTTCGAAAGAGCCTTACGCCACACGCTGACGAAGTACCAATGTCAACTGACGGACACATTCTGTAAGTTGCGCCAAGCACTCGTCGAAGTCTTTGTCGGTGCCGTAATAAGGATCAGGTACGTCGAGGTCACGAGGACCATCAAGAAGGTTTCGAGCGAGCACTACTTGCGTGCTCGAATTAGTTAATCGGTGCTCCACGTCACGCACGTGTTCGCGGGTCATAACAAACACAATGTCGTGCTCGTCGAGGTACTCACCACTTGCAAAGTGTCCGAGCGTTCCTTCTTGGGTAAGACCAGCTCGGTCAAGTGCCGCACGTGCACGCTCATCCATCTCTTTTCCTACATGCCAGTTCGCGGTTCCAGCACTCGTTACGTTTATTCGTGATGCAAGAAGTTCGTCTTTGGCAATGAGGTCTCTGAGAGCTACTTCAGCCATGGGGGAGCGACAGATGTTGCCAGTGCAGATCACTGCAACATTAAGAGTCTGTGAAGTCACAATTTTCCTTAAAAACTAAAGTGGCAGAAGGCTAGCCCCGTGAGTTGAATTGTGCGAAATGCTTAATTACACGGTACGATACTTAGGAACCAGACGAAAAGGAGTCGCGATGCCATTATCAGAGCACGAACAGCGGATCCTGGCCGAACTAGAGGACTCCCTATCGAAGCAAGATCCGCGCTTTGCTGAAAAGGTTGAGCAAACCAATATTTATTCTCACGGCGGACGCCGAGTTCGATGGGGCGTTGCTGGCTTCATCGCGGGACTTGCCTTATTGCTGGTCTTTCTTTCTACGTCGATTTTGTTGAGCCTCGCAGGCGTTGCGCTGATGTTTTTCTCAGCCATAGTTGTCGAGCGCAATGCGCGTCTAATGGGTCGTGCTTCTTGGCGCGACATCACACGTCCTGGACGTGGTGACGATGCTCATACGAGTGTGGGTCCTCGAACTGACTCTCTTCGTGACTGGTTGTCACGCCAACGCCGCAGAAGCGAATGAGCTCCACCGGAGACGGCGACAACGCCGCTCCGTGCCTAGCGCTTGATATTGGTGCATCCAAAATAGATGGTGCCGTAGTGTCAGCCAACGGAACACTTCTTCAGCGTGAACGACTCAATGTCCGTGAACTTGGAAACGATCTACTCACGCCAATTGTTGCAATGCTGCAGCAACTTCAAAAAGGTCATGAATTTTCATACCTAGGCGTGGGTTGCGCTGGTCCAATGACTAAAGGTGGCGAAGAAGTTTCACCACTCAACATTCCTCAGTGGCGTAATTTTCCTCTTCGCTCAGAACTTGAAAAGAAGACTGGTCTTACAACGTTTGTTGATGGTGATGCTCGTGCACTCGCACTCGCCGAGGGTGAATACGGCGCCGCGAAAAATGACACTTCCTACATCTCAATGGTTGTCTCAACCGGCATTGGCGGTGGCATTGTTATTGACGGACGACTCCTCGACGGTGAAACAGGAAACTCTGGACACGTGGGTCACATAAACGTTGTGCCCGATGGCAACCTTTGTTCTTGTGGTGCACGGGGGTGCCTGGAAGCAGAAGCATCGGGGTGGGCGATTGAAGCCATGACAGGAAAGTCACCCAAAGACGCGAGTAGTGAAACGCGCAGTCGTACCGCTGAATTAGTGGGACGTGGCATTGGCTCACTGTGCTCGGTACTCGACATTTCAAACTGTTACGTGGCTGGATCTGTGGCACTCGGGTTTGGCGATGAGTTCTTTCATGCTGCAACAAAAGCTGCGCGATCTGTAGCGAGACTGCAGTACAGCGATCACCTCAAAATTGAGCGTTCCGGTCTCGGCGATGAAGGTCCACTGCTCGGTGCAGCGCTCGTTGGAAGAAGGGCAAGCAAGTGACCTCGTACTGGACCCGCGGACTCGGTCGCTACCTACTTCGCCACCCTCAAGACATCGTGATAGTTGTGCGCGCAGGGCTTCGGCTTCGAAAGAAAGACTGGTGGCGTCACGCGCCCTTTCTTCCTCTGCCTGATGCCAAGTACTGGGAATTTCGAATGTCAACGGTAAATGGAATAGACGGAAAACTAACTCCTAAAGATGTTGTTGTAGCGGCGAAATGGTCACTTCAACAGCCGGTGGGGAAGTAGGTTTTTCGTATGGGGCGAGTGCTTCTTCTTAACGCCACATATGAGCCGTTGCAGCTAGTGAGCGAGCGACGCGCAGTTGTATTGATGCTCGCTGGTCGCGCTGAGCCAATTGCTATTCCCGAAGAACCTGCAGTGTGTCGCTCAGCAACAATGGTTGTTGAAATTCCATCGATTGTCCGACTTCACGAAATGGTGAAGATTCCTACCAAGGTGAGAACACCGCCACTGACGAGACGTTCACTACTGCTTCGAGATAACAACAAATGTGCGTACTGTCTCGAACACGCCGACACGATTGATCACGTGATTCCACGTAGTCGTGGAGGAAAGCACGAATGGACAAATGTTGTTGCTTCATGTCGACGCCACAACATGCAAAAGGGCGACCGACTGATTGAAGAAATTGGTTGGTTTATGCACTTTCAACCTCGCATTCCTGACGGACCCTGGTGGCGTTGGCGCCACGTTCCAAACCCTGATCCGCTCTGGGCGCCGTTCCTTCCTCGCGCCTCGTGAGTGAACTAGAAGAGCTCTACGACTACGACGTTCTTCGTCGAGTCGATGAGCCAACAATGTTTGTTGTTCGACTCGAAAAGCCCACGCTGGTGCTCGGATCAAGTCAGTCAACAGACCTTTTAGATACTGACAAAATCTCTGATTTTGAGGTTCGACGCAGAAGAGGTGGTGGAGGCATTGTTCTTCTGCAGCCAGATGACATTTGGATTGATTGGTGGATTCCCGCAAGTGACTCACGCTGGAGCCCTGATGTTCATGTGTCATCGATAAACGCCGGTGTCTGGTGGAAGGAAGCTCTCGAAGCGCAACTCAACAAAGCTGTCTCAATTCATGAGGGGCCATTAGAAGGTGAACAAGAACACCGCGTTGTCTGCTTCGCCGGCAAGGGCCCGGGAGAGCTCTTTATTGATGGCAAGAAAACTGTTGGAGTGACTCAGTGGCGCGTGCGAGAGGGGACATTTCTTTCCTCGGTCATTCATGCCAAAGACTCCTCAGAAGTTGTGTCGGTTCTAAAAGACATCCCACCGGGACTCGCAGCCTCGGTTGAGCATCAAACGACTCGGTCTATTGGACTCGACGACTCCGAGGCACTGATTAGTGATCTGGCCAGAATCAGTGGTCCTTGGCTGGTTCGCCAGCTCTTTCTGCGCGCCTAGGTCCGCTTTAGAAATCTCTAAAACACGACCTGGATCCCTCACGCCCCGACTCCAAAAAGGACCCTTTTTAGGGGGAGATTTATGGTGAAAAGTGTCATGATTTGCAACATTGTGGAGCGTTGTGGTGTAATGTGGAACGCAGTGGGGGCAAGTGGTGACTCATTAGGTGGAGGACCGAAATGCTTAGTTTTGTTGGCCAGTTTCAGCACACGCTGGATGCAAAAGGTCGACTCATCCTGCCCGCAAAGTTTCGTTCTGAATTTGAACGCGGCGGACACCTAAGCCCTAACGACGAACAGTGTGTTGCACTGTGGACTCCGGGTGAATTTGATCGCCGTGCTGCAGAGATGCGCTCAAGTGAAAAAAATGGCGGAGCTGAAGAGCGTCGCCTTCTTCGCTACTGGGCGGGTCAATCATCTGATGCCGAATTCGACAAGCAAGGTCGATTCGCTGTTCCACCAGCCGTACGCGAGTACGCAAACCTCGTTGACGAAGTTCTCATCGTTGGTGTGCTTGATCACATCGAACTTTGGAATCCTGACATCTACAACCAGATGGTCAGCTCAGCGGAAGCGATCTTTAAGCAAGGCAGAAATTAAGTGAGAGGGGATTACAAGCAGTACCGGCCGCGGACCATGCGCAGCCTTTCAATCGTTAGAACAGGAGAGGACACCTCCTCCGCCCTCTCTCCTGTTGTTTCGATTGCAAGGCTGCAGATGGCCCAGGGTAACTACCACCAACCAGTACTCGAACAAGAAATTGTTGAGTTGCTATCCAGTGCGAGCACTGGAGTAGTTATTGACGCCACTCTTGGTGGGGGCGGGCACGCATTTGCTCTCTTGAGCGCTGCTCCTCAACTTCGACTCATTGGCATTGACCGTGACCCAGAAGCTCGTGAAGCATCAGCGAAGCGTCTTGAGCAGTTCTCAGACCGAGTCTGCATTGTGGATGCAACATTCGCAGAGATGAAGGATGTAGTTGCTGCTCAATCTGGCTTTATAAATGGCGCACCAATTGTTGGTGTTCTCATGGACCTCGGAGTTTC
>CAIKVF010000170.1 GCA_903830745.1 uncultured Actinomycetes bacterium
CGAGTCCTGTTCCACGAACCGAACTTCTGTCATGGGCCATGCGACCTCTAAAGAATCTTTCGAATACCTGTGCACGTTCGTCAGCACCAATTCCTGTTCCAGCGTCATCGACGTTCACAATGAAATTTTTCGCTGTGCACTCGACACGAATCGCAACGGCTCCACCCGCATACCTACTTGCGTTATCAAGAAGGTTTGCAATAACTCGCTCGAAGCGGCGACGGTCAACAACAATGTACGGGTTCTTGACGCTAACCCCAAGTTCAATTGGCGGCACGTCAATTCCTAAACGTCTCGATGCTGACCTGGCAGCTTGATTAACGAGTTCAGCTGCTGCAACAGATTCACTGACGTGAGGCGTTGCACCGGCATCGTTTCTCGCCATTTCCAAGAGGTCTTCTACTAACGCTTGAAAGATTGCTAAGTCTGCGCTGAGGAGGTCCAAGCTCTCTTGTCCAGCGGGAGAAAGCTCTGCACGGTGCTGTTGAAGGATTGCGGCCGTTGTCACAACCGTCGTCAGGGGAGACCTGAGTTCATGCGAAACATCACTAGCGAAACGAGCATCGCGTTCCAGTCGTTCTACGAGTTGGCTCACCATTTCATTAAATGAGTCAGAAAGTTGCTGAACTTCACGGTCTGCATTCTTCACACTGAGACGTGTGCTGAGCTCTCCCTCAGCAATAAGTGCAGCCGCATCTGAAACTTCTTGGAGTGGTTTTACTACGCGCCTGGTGGCCCAAAGACCACCAATAATTCCAATACTCGTAATTGCAAGTGCTCCCAATGCAAGAAGCTCCAGCAATGTTCTAAGCGTGTTCGAGAGCGAGGAGAGTCCAAAAACTTCGAAGTACTGAGAGTGCACCGAAGGGATTGGAATCGCCACAATGTAGATGTCTTCATCACCAAAACGAACTGTTTGCACAGTGACGATTCCCTTGTCGGCGGCAGCGATTGCTGATGGGCTGATCTCAGGCGGCTGCGCTCCTGAACTTTCTGACAACCACTGACCTTGAGTTCGAACAAGTGCTTGAGTATTTGTTGCTTTTTCAATTGAGTTAAGCGTCGAGGTGAGTTCAGAGGGATTTGTAGCGAGCGTGTTTCGTACGAGGGTCGCATTTTCGTACGTCTGTTTTAGATCGGTGCTCTGTTGATTATTAATCAAGATGTTAAGCACACCGAAGTAGGTGAGTGATGCGAAGAGAGAACTAAGGACGAACGATCCGAGTCCGAACGTGACGAGGAGTCGAGTGCGCAGACTCCTCTGGTGCACTAGAGCACCAACTTGTAGCCAGTACCTCGAACGGTAATGAGGAACGTGGGGTTGGCTGGATCTGGTTCAATCTTTGTGCGAAGTCGTCTCATGTGAACGTCCACGAGTCGAGTGTCACCGAAGTAGTCGTAGCCCCAGACGCGCTCAAGAAGGTCTTCTCGAGAAAGGACTTTTCCGTTCATTGACGCAAGGTCAGTAAGCAGTCGAAATTCAGTAGAAGTTAGGTGGAGCTCGCTGCCGTCACTCTTCTTGACGATTCCTTCATCTGGAATAACCGTGAGTTCACCGAGGCTGAATGAATTGGCACTTTTTTCAGGACGGCGACGAAGGTGAGCCTTTACTCGTGCCA
>CAIKVF010000171.1 GCA_903830745.1 uncultured Actinomycetes bacterium
GGAACTTGTTACCGTCGCGACACACCAGATGCTCGTCACTTAGCAACCTTCCACCAGATTGAAGGAATCATTGTTGACCGCAACATCACCTTCGCTGACCTCGCGGGTGTAATTGAAACGTTCACCCACGCATACTTCGGACCTGACATTGAGTCACGTCTTCGCCCAGCCTTCTTCCCATTCACTGAGCCTTCAGCTGAGTTTGAAATCACCTGCACCATTTGTCGTGGAGAGGGATGTCGTACCTGTTCAAACACCGGTTGGATCGAACTCGGTGGTTGCGGAATGCTCGATCCTGCAGTACTTAGCGCTGTGGGCATTGACGGCGACGAGTGGAGTGGCTTCGCATTTGGATTCGGAATTGAGCGCTGTGGTCAGATGCGCCACCAAATTGCTGACATGCGCGCACTTATTGAAAACGACACACGATTCTTGGGGCAGTTCTCATGAAGATCTCTCTTTCGTGGCTTCGTGAATTTGTTGACATCACTGAATCAGTTGAAGAACTACGTCTCATCATGGATGACCTCGGTCTCGTGGTTGAGGGGATTGAGCGCGTAGGCGAAGGCCTCGAAGACGTCATTGTTGCTCGTGTAGACAAGATTGCTCTTATTGAGGGCGCCGACCGCATTCGACTCATCACAGTTGACGCCGGAAACGGACCACTCGACATTGTTTGTGGTGCCATGAACTTCGAAGTTGGACATCACGTGCCGCTTGCTCCAGTTGGCGCAGTGCTGCCGGGTGGATTTGAAATTGCGCAGCGAAAGATGAAGGGAGTCATTTCTAACGGAATGCTCTGTTCGGCTCGCGAGCTAAAGATCAGTGAAGATCACCAGGGTCTCATGATTCTTGATGAAATAATCACCCCAGTTGTTGGCGTGAAACTCATGGATGCACTTTCAATGACAGCTGACGTTGTCTTTGACATCACTGTTGAAGGAAACCGACCTGACGCTTGGTCTGTTGAAGGTGTTGCACGCGACCTCGCTACAAGGTTGAAGCGCACACTTCGAAGCCCGAAGATCGCGAAGCCAAACGCCAAGGCAACTACAGACTCATTTGCTTCAGCTGGCATTGACGACCCAGACCTCTGTGGTCGACTTACAGTTTCTGCACTTCGTAACGTCAAGGTAGGACCATCACCTGACTGGGTCGCTGCTCGACTCACCAGTGCTGGCATGCGACCAATTTCAAACGTTGTTGATGCTTCAAACCTGGTGATGCTCGAACTCGGACAACCTACGCACCCTTATGACGCAGCACACGTGGCTGGAAAGACACTTCGTGCTCGTAGAGCTCGCAGTGGAGAAACACTTGAAACACTTGACGGAGTGGTTCGTGAACTCGCAAAAGCGGGTCGTGGACTCGGTGACACTGGTGAAGACTGCGTAATTATCGACGGTGACGACCATGTACTTGGTCTCGCTGGAATTATGGGTGGAGCATCAAGTGAAATCTCAGAGTCAACTACGGACGTTCTTGTTGAAGCAGCATTCTTTGATCCAATGACTATTGCCAGGTCATCGAAGCGACACGGACTTAGAAGTGAAGCATCAAACCGCTTTGAGCGAGGCGTTGACCCTAACTTGGCACTTCGTGCCGTTGGTCGATTTGTTGCGGTACTCAGCGAAAGCGTCCCTGACCTTGAGTGGATGGCTGCACCTCTAGATATTTCTGGCAAGACTCCAGAACTTCCTGTTGTGGAACTTCGCGAAAATGACATTGAGCGAACCCTTGGCGTCGCGATTCCAGTTAAGGAATCAACAACGATTCTTGAAGGTCTCGGATTCAGCGTTTCTGAAAAGAAGGGCTCACTCTTCGTAACACCTCCTAGTTCACGTCTTGACATCAGAAGTGGTGCCAACGGTCGTGCGGA
>CAIKVF010000172.1 GCA_903830745.1 uncultured Actinomycetes bacterium
CAAGTATTTGAGAGCCCATTCGCGGTAGGCAAAGCCAACAGGAACAAGTGCATTTCCACTTTCGGTCAACTTGTAAGGGTTGCCGCGAGAAGAAGCGTCGGGATTTAGATGCTCAATTAAACCAAACTCACCCAAAACTTTTAGCCTTGAGGCCAAAATGTTTGTAGAAATTTTTTCATCAGCTTCAAGAAACTCTGAATACGTACGCTTCCCGTAGATTGCTAGATCTCTAATAATGAGAAGTGACCATTTGTCACCGAAGATGTCGAGCGCTGAGCTCAGTGGACAGCTAGAACGCCAATCAGGCATGTTCTCAATTATTGGCTTCATACAAATCTTTCTCGAATGGTTCTTCGAGTCTATTGACTTAAGGGTGAGTCATGTCCTCTGGGACTACGGCCTTGTCGAACTCTTCACCCGTCATGAATCCGAGCTCCACCACCGCTTCACGTAACGTCAGACGCTCCTTGTGAGCCTTCTTGGCCACTTGAGCAGCCTTGTCGTAACCAATTATCGGATTTAGCGCTGTAACGAGCATCAGTGAGTTATTGAGGTGATTCTTAATTTGCTCGTAGTCAGGCTCAAGGCCTTCGACACAGAATTCACGGAACCGGTCACAGGCATCAGTGAGAAGGTCAATTGAATTACAGAAGTTATGAATGATCACTGGCTTGCAGACATTGAGTTCCAAGTTCCCTCGGGCTCCAGCAATGCCAATTGCGGCGTCATTGCCGTACACCTGAATACTGACCATGATCATTGCTTCAGACTGTGTTGGATTCACCTTTCCAGGCATGATTGAACTTCCTGGTTCGTTCTCAGGGAGTTGCAACTCACCGAGTCCTGAACGTGGACCAGAGCCAAGCCAACGAAGGTCATCTGCGATCTTGGTGAGACTTGCAGCAAGTGTCTTAATTGCGCCGTGAGCAAATACCAGGGCGTCATGGGCCGCAAGCGCAGCGAACTTATTTGGAGCAGTAATGAAAGGCTTTCCCGTCATCTTGGCGATGGCCTTAGCAACACGGTCACCGAACTCGGGGTGGGTGTTTAGCCCTGTTCCAACAGCGGTGCCACCAGCTGCAAGCTCGTAGAGGCCAGGAAGAATGATCTGCAAACGCTCGAGGTCGGCATCAAGCTGCGAAACGTATCCAGAGAACTCTTGTCCCAAGGTCAGCGGAGTCGCGTCCATGAGGTGAGTGCGACCAATCTTTGTGACGTTGACGTACGCCTTGGCCTTAACGTCAAGGGCATCACGAAGTCGCTTTACTGATGGAATTAGCCGGTCTGTGATTTCTACAACGGCTGCAATGTGCATTGCTGTAGGAAATGTGTCGTTCGATGACTGAGACATGTTGACATCGTCATTTGGGTGAACAGGCTTCTTTGAACCCATTTCTCCACCAGCCATCTCAATGGCACGGTTAGAAATGACTTCGTTTACGTTCATATTCGTCTGTGTTCCAGAACCGGTCTGCCAAATACGAAGTGGAAATTCATCTTTCAGTGTTCCGTCGATTACTTCTGCAGCGGCACGCTGAATAAGAGAAGACTTTTCCTTGTCGAGTTTGCCAAGTGCCTCATTCACCTGAGCCGAAGCTGACTTCAAAATGCCAAATGAGCGAATGAGCGCCGGTGGCATTGTTTCGTGACTTATTTCAAAGTGGTGAAGACTGCGCTCGGTCTGTGCACCCCAGTAGCGGTCGCTACGAACTTCAATTGTCCCCATGGTGTCTGATTCAGTACGAAATTCACTCATGATGTTCCTTCTACTTCTTCTTGGTCGTTTTTTTGACAGCAGCTTTTTTGACTGCTGGTTTCTTTGTTGCAGGCTTCTTAACGGCGGCAGCCTTTTTAGGTGCAGCCTTCTTCGTTACAGACTTTACTTTTGAACTTGTAGGTTTTGCGCTAACCCCG
>CAIKVF010000173.1 GCA_903830745.1 uncultured Actinomycetes bacterium
GAAGGACTCACAATCCGCCATGACTCCTTTGACCGAAGCAGTTTTGTACAAGGAGTGGCAATCGCCGCTAATGCGATTGGTGCAACCCCTTGTTTTCTAAGTGGCATTGACTCACTGCTCTAGAGCGCTATTCCTAGGTATTTCTAGAAGCCTCAGACTGGTAACTTCTTATTCATGACTTCACCGCAATTTGGCCGCGTACTTACCGCCATGGTGACCCCTTTTGCTTCAGACGGCTCAATTGATCACGACGTTGCTCGTGAGGTTGCAAGGTTCCTGGTTTCTGAGGGCAGCGACGGACTCGTTGTTGCTGGATCAACTGGTGAGGGGACATCACTGTCAGACGAAGAGAAACTTGAACTCTTCGCTACCGTCGCTAGCGCGGTAACGGTCCCCGTTATTGCTGGTTCAACTTCATCAGACACCGCGCGTTCAGTTGAACTGACTAGCAAGCTAAAAGCAACCGGCGTCGCTGGAGTGCTCGCAACAACCCCTGCGTACGCTCGTCCCAGTCAAAAGGGAATTGAACTTCACTTGGCTGCAGTTGCGCAGTCAACACAGCTTCCTGTGATGCTCTATGACATTCCATCTCGTACGGGACGAAAGATTGATTCTGAGACGACAATCGCTCTCGTCAAGAACAACAAGAACATCGTTGCGCTTAAAGATGCGTCTGCTGATTTAGAGCAGGCGAAGAACACCAAGTCTGTCCTTGGAACATCACTTGATCTCTACAGCGGTGATGACTCACTGGTACTTGATTTCATGGAAATTGGTGGCGTTGGTGTTGTGTCTGTTGCATCTCACTGGGCTAGTCCTGAATTTTCTCAAATGATCTCGTCGTACATTGCTGGTGACGTTGCGCTTGCGAATGAATTTAAAGCACGTCTTAGTGATAGTTGTGCGTTTGAAGGAACACTGCTGTATCCAAATCCAATGCCATCGAAAGCAGCTATGAGATATTTAGGTTTTAATGTGGGCCAGTGCCGCCTTCCGCACGCGCCTAGTGATGCAGCGCTTGACACGAAAGCAGTTGAAATCGTGACGGCCCTGCGAGCTACTCGTGGCTAAAGATTCTGTTCGCGTTACGTTCCTTGGTGGCCTCGGTGAAATTGGCCGAAACTGCTGCGCAATTGAACAAGATGGTCGCATTGTTGTTGTTGATGCTGGCCTTATGTTTCCTGAGCCAAACATGTACGGGGTGGACCTCATCCTCCCTGACTTTCGCTGGCTGATTGAGCGCAAAGACCGCGTTGACGCGATTGTTCTGACGCACGGACACGAAGACCACACTGGTGCGCTTCGCTACCTCGTCAAAGACATTAATGTTCCGATTTATGGAGCTGCACTGACTCTTGGTTTTGCAAAGCACCGTTTAACTGAAGCTCGCGTTGGACACGACCTCACCTTCATTGAAGTGGCTGATGGTGAAAAGAGAAAAATTGGACCATTCGAAATTGAATTTATTCCAGTTACTCACTCCGTACCGAGCGCACATGCGCTGGCCTTTCACACAAAAATTGGGATCATTGTTCACTCGGGTGACTTCAAACTTGACCTGACTCCAATTGATGGAAGACGCACCGACATTTCTCGCCTTGCGGCCCTCGGTGACGAAGGCGTTGCGCTACTGCTCTGTGACTCAACAAATGCTGAGGAGCCAGGATTCACTGCCTCAGAGCGTTCAGTTGGTGGGGCGCTGCGCAGACTATTTCTTGAACGACCAAAGAAGCGCATTGTTGTTGCATGCTTTGCGAGCCACATTCACCGCGTCCAGCAGATCATCAATGTTGCACTTGAACAGAATCGAAAGATTGCACTTCTAGGTCGGTCAATGGATGTCAACGTGAAGTTAGCCCGAAAGCTGAACTTGCTGCACGTTGATACTGCTGACTTTGTTGACATTGCCAACATTGATCGCTACGAGCCGGGTGAAGTGTGCGTTATCTGCACCGGTAGCCAGGGCGAACCGTTAGCGGCGCTCTCAAAGTTGTCTCGCGGAGATGCACGCGACTTCACCGTTGGCGCTGATGACACCATCATCCTTAGCTCTCACCCAATTCCAGGAAACGAATGGTCAGTAGGAAGATTGATTGATGATCTTCACCGTGCCGGTACTGAAGTAATTCACTCTGGTCACGAACCGGTGCACGCATCTGGTCACGCTCGTCAAGGTGAACTGCGCACGTTTCACCAGTTACTTCGTCCGAAAAACTTTGTTCCAGTCCATGGTGAGTACCGTCACTTGGTGCACCACGCTGATCTCGCAGAATCTATGGGCCTCGGCCATGATCACATTCTCGTCTGTGAAGATGGCGACCAGGTCGAAGTTTCAGACGATGGTATTCGTTTATCTGGTCAGATTCCTGCGGGCTTTCACTACATCGACGGCAGCGCTGGTGACCTTGATGAGAAGCCACTCGAAGAGCGTCGCATGCTTGCTGAGTACGGAGTTCTTCAGATCTCAGCGGGTATTGACCGTGAACGAGGCGTGATTGTTCAACCAGTTCGAATTACTACACGTGGTTGGTTTGAAGGCGAGCACGACAAGAAACTTCTTGATGCAGTGACTGACACCGTTCGTGATTCAATTCAGAATGCTCTCAGCGAGGGCGACCGTGACGAGGGATCGATTAATAAGGTTGCGCAACGTGCTGCAGGAAGAATTCTTGGACAGAAGTATCGCCGCCAACCAGTGTTGCTGCCAGCGATCGTTGTTCTTTAGTCCTGCTTGTTAGGTTCGCCATTTTCGGCGTTCTTTTCACCGTGTCGCCAGAAAGCCTTTCGACTAATTTGCTCGTCTTTTAGACCACGGTCAAGCAATGCTTCTCGAAGAACTTTTGTGATTGTAAATTCACCAAAGAGATACGCGTGACCTTCATCTGGTGGGAAGGCGAATGCACTTAGACCACTAAGCAGTCCTGACGGATCATTCTCTGCTCGTCCATTTTTATCTACGAAGATTCCAGTGACTCCGAGGCCTTCATCAAATGACGCCGTAACTGAATCGTCGTCATGTTTTGTTTCAACAATGAAGATGGCCTTGCCGGGAATTTCAATACTCTGCGCCATGCGGTAAAAAGCAGCGAGACCTGAAACATCACCCATGAAGAGATACCAGTCAGCAAGTGGGTCTAAAGGTATTTTTCCACGCGGTCCTACAAGGTCAACTTCATCTCCGGGCTTGGCGTTCTTTGCCCAGCGACTTCCTGGTCCCTCATGATCAGTGCTGACCCAGAGAGTGAACTGGTCATTGTCAGGGTCAACTGAGCGCACGCTGTAGCGCCTACGACCGAAGGCACCGTTGTTGTCGGCCATTCGAACCATTACGTCATTACCGGGCACACCAGCAAGCTTCTCAGCGTTTCCAGCGAGGATGACCTCGTAAAGCGAGGTGCTTATCTGCTTTGAAGAGACAACGGTGCCTACGTAGGCATTAACCCCAAGACGCTCGGCGAGTTTGAGTGAGGAACTATCTGGTTGCGACATGAAACCACACTAGATGGATTGGCACTAAAAATGGGCATAAGTTCAGTAAGTTAGATGGTTGTGGCACAAGCACGACACAAGAAAAAGCCGGCCAAAAAGGCCCCCGCTCGTTCAACGAAGCGATCATCGCCTACGGACACGCCGTCGGCCTGGAAACGCCATGAACGAGACATCTGGATTGTTCTGCTTGTCGTAGTTGGCCTCTTCTCATTACTTGCTGAAGCTGGTGCACTTGGCCCGGTGGGGCACAGCATTTCAAAAGGCCTTTCTTCGGTATTTGGAATCGGACGCTTTGCAATTCCACCAATTCTTATTGGCCTTGGCGCAGGACTCATCTGGGGAAACCTTGAAGTCGATCGCACAAGGTTCTCCTGGGGTGTTGGTCTAGGTCTCATTGGAGTTTGTGGACTGGGTGACCTATCGGGAGGTCGTCCATTGCTAAGTGCGACAACGTCAGAACTTGCGCACGCGGGTGGATGGCTTGGAGTTCTTATCGGAGGAGGACTCCACACAACAATTGGTATCGCTGGCGCTCTTGTTGTTTTGTTCGCAGTGATAATTATTGCGATCATGGTAACAACGGGCATTGGTCTTCGTGCACTTGTGTTTGCCTTCGGAGCGTTAATGCGTGCAATCGGCGGACGACTTGCTGCATGGT
Source organism: uncultured Actinomycetes bacterium (assembly GCA_903830745.1). Classification (GTDB taxonomy): domain Bacteria; phylum Actinomycetota; class Acidimicrobiia; order Acidimicrobiales; family RAAP-2; genus RAAP-2. The sequence goes on from CAIKVF010000173.1 coordinate 4,148, forward strand.
GGAACTCACGTCCACAGGCAGACGAAAACTACGAAGAAGCCGAAGAAGAAGTTGAAGAAAAACCTCGACGCCGTAAAAAGAAAGAAGTTGCTGAAGTAGAACCACTTCCAGAACCTTTCATTTACGAAGAAGAGTTCCCTGAAGAAGTCATTGTTGACTACGAAGAAGACATTCCACCACCAGCAATGCCAGCAGCCCCTGCTCCACAGAAGCCAGCCAAGCCAGCTGCGAAGGCTGCTCCCATGCACAGCGATTGGGTACTTCCTCCAATGTCGCTACTTGGTCGAACCAAGGAACAGAAACAAGATCGAAGTGCAATTGACCTGGCGGGCGCGGAACTTGTAACAGCACTCGCTGCGCACGGAGTGGACACAACGCTCGTTGGCTACACCGTTGGCCCAACAGTGACTCGCTATGAATTAGAACTTGGACCTGGAGTAAAGGTTGCACGAGTTACATCACTCAACAAAGACATTGCCTACGCCATGGCGTCTCCAGATGTTCGAATCTTGGCTCCTATTCCAGGACGTTCTGCGATTGGAGTTGAAGTTCCAAATCGTCAGCGCACTCTTGTGGCACTCGGAGACCTCCTCGCGTCCGATGAAGCAGCGGGAGCACACCACGCACTTGACGTTCCAATTGGAAAAGACATTTCTGGAAAGACAGTTGTAGTCAATCTTGGCGAAATGCCTCACGTACTAATTTCTGGCGCTACTGGTGCTGGAAAGAGTTCGTGCATTAACTCACTCGTTACCTCACTTGTAATGCGTGCTACTCCAGATCAGCTTCGTTTAGTTCTCATTGACCCCAAGCGAGTTGAAATGGGGCAGTACAACGATCTGCCTCACCTCATTGCCCCAGTTGTTGTTGACCCTAAGAAGGCTGCAGGAATGCTTGCCTGGGCCGTAAAGGAAATGGAGCGTCGCTACGACATCCTCGCCGCTAGCGGCGCTCGTGACATCACGAGCTATCAAGAGATGATTGCTCGAGGAGAACTTCAGCCAGAGCCTTCTGTGCGTGAACAGGTCGCAGAAGCAATTGAACGTGGATCAGGTCTTGAGTCAGACATTGAAGAACAACCCGGTCCGGAGAAATTCCCTTACATAGTGATTGTTGTTGACGAGCTCAACGACCTCATGATGGTTGCTGCACGTGACGTTGAAGAATCCGTAGTTCGTATTGCTCAGATGGCTCGTGCCGTTGGAATCCACTTGGTCCTCGCAACCCAGCGTCCAAGTGTTGACGTTATTACTGGAGTTATTAAGGCCAACGTTCCAAGTCGAATGGCGTTTGCTGTTTCTTCTCTTGCTGACAGCCGCGTGATTCTTGACCAAGGTGGAGCAGAGCGACTCATTGGTAAAGGTGACATGTTGCTCGTAACAGCCTCAAGCAACATTGCACGTCGACTCCAGTCACCATGGGTTTCTGAAGACGAGGTTCGAAAGATTGTTGAAAACTGGAAGGCCCAAGGTGGTCGTGCAGAAACAATCCTCGCCCAAGACATACCTATTGGCCGCACCGGCAACGGCTCGCTAAACGCGTCTGCCAGCGATGATGATGACATGGTGCTTCATGAAGCTCGCAGGCTGGTCCTCTCTACGCAGCAAGGATCAACATCAATGTTGCAGCGAAAGCTTCGAGTTGGATTCGCTCGTGCTGGTCGCTTAATGGACCAGTTGGAAGAAGAGGGCGTTGTTGCTGCTGGTGATGGCTCGAAGGCCCGTCGAGTACTTATGACCCAAGAACAGTACGACGAGAAGACCTCGCTGTAACTCGTGTCAGTAAAACATCCTGCACTCAGCGGCTTATTTATTCGTTTTGTATCAGTCCTTATAGGAATTTCAATTTCAGTTGCCCTCATTGTGGCCATGCAGCTGCCGCTGCTTCATTCGCCCGCGAAGGCTTCACACGTAATGAGCTCAGTAACAGTTGGCGCAACTTCGCAGACATCTAACTATGCATGGCCAAGTGTTGGCAGTGCATCAATAAGTGTTCCGGCGCTGGGACTTCTTAAGTCAAATAATGATGTGGTGCGACCAATTGCGAGTCTGACAAAAATGATGACTGCGTACGTTGTCCTTTCAAAGCTTCCGCTGAGTTACCCTGCGAAGTCTTCTACCGACAATGGCCCTTGCGTTGTAATTACAGCTCAAGACGTTTCAACGTACAACGTCATGAAGTCTCAGGGTGAGTCGAACGCTTATGTGACCGAAGGCGAAAAGATTTGTGAGAGAGATTTGCTTGCTGGCCTCTTGGTACACTCGGCGAATAACTACGCAGCGTTGCTTGCAGTAATGACATCTGGTTCTGTGGAGAACTTCGTTAACGAGATGAACGCTCAGACGCAATTAATAGGAATTGTAAGTACTCATTACGTTGACCCTTCTGGCTTCTCGTCGGGATCTGTCTCAACCGCACAAGATCAAGTGCAATTAGCTTCATTGCTTATGCAGTCTCCACTTGTGCGATCAATAGTGACTCAGTCAAGTGTTGATCTTCCGGTTGCGGGCAAAGTTAATTCGTATACGCCCTATGTTGGAACTAACGATGTAATTGGTGTTAAGTCCGGCAGAACGACTGAAGCTGGCGGATGTAACGCAATGGCTATGACATTCATGATTAATGGGATTCCTCAAACCGCATATGCCGTAGTGCTTGGGGCACAAGGTAGCGATTCATTGGCATCTGCGGGTGACGCGACGCTCACACTTGAGAGGTCGGTTATTTCAATGATTGCCCAAGACGCAAGCTACACATTTTCACCAAATTTCTCTCTTGGTCGAATTGGATGGGGTAGCAACACCACTACGTTCGGGGTCTCCGAAAATGTCCAAGTATCTTGGTCGTCAGTTGCGCATGGGCTGCCAGTCAAATTTGTCTCAAAGCACATAACTTCACGCATCCACAAAGGTGACGTTGTTGGTTGGCTCGTAATAAATGGTTCAAAGAAGTACCGCATTGCAGTTGTCGCTCAAAAGGATGCAGTTCCACTGACGCTCTGGCAACGCCTACGCTAGATACATGCTTGTACGCGTCCCAGCCTCATCTGCCAACCTTGGACCTGGATTTGACGCGCTTGCGGTAGCTCTTGAGCTCTACATCGAGGTCTCACTCGAACTAAGCGACTCCTTCTCAATTAGCTCTGAAGGCTACGGAGCTGGACTCTTTGACGATGAGAACAACATGGCCGCCAAAATTGCCACACAAGTTCTTGGACACTCCAACTACAAGATGCACGTCAAGTCTGGCATCCCACTTTCGAGAGGTCTTGGATCATCTGCATCACTCGCACTCGCTGCAGCTGCGGCGGCTGGGTCAAACGATGTTCTAGGTATTGCAACAAAGATTGATGGCCACGCTGAAAATGCTGCTGCTTCGTTGCTAGGTGGGCTCGTTGTTGCAAATGTTGAAAAAGATGGTTCAATCATCGCAAGACCATTACAGCTCGATGATGAGTGGCGATTCGTTGTTGTTATTCCAGACGAAGAATTAGCTACAGCGGATGCACGTCGTGTACTTCCTAAGCAAGTTCCATTTGCAGATGCTGTTCATAACCTCAATTCGCTAGGTCTACTTATTGCTGGACTGGCAAATCATCAAGACTTTGTGCCCTCAGCAATGGATGACAATCTTCATCAGCCGTACCGTATGCCGCTTCTTTCATTCGCAGCTCCTCTTCTTCAAACACTTCGTGATGCTGGAGCCGCTGCTTCATGCTGGTCAGGTGCAGGATCGACCATGCTTGGCCTCAGTACGCAGAAGAACGCTCCGGGAATTGCTAAGGCTGCGAATGAATTTCTACAAAAGAATTCAATTGCAGGACAAGTACTGACTCTGAGTGCGGACCGAACAGGCTTGGAAACTCGTTGAGCCCACATAGAAAGCTTCAAAAGAAAAACACCTTTGAAGGTCTTGCGCTTCTAGTTACTGCTGCGACTTTGATTCCTTGGTCAGTTGCAATCATTCAGCCACTCTTTAAATCCATTGGTCCAGCGGCGTCAAGTACGTGGCGATTCGCCTTTGGCGCCGCAGTACTGCTTCTCATCTCACGACCTAATTTGAGAAAATGGACAAAGCAGCAGTGGATTACTGCTTTGATCTTTGGCTTCGTTACTGCTTTTATGAATCAATCCTTCTACCAAGCAATTGAACGAATCCCACTCGGTAGTGCGGTTTGTATTGAATTCATTACTGGCCCTTTCCTTGTTGCTGCACTTGGCAAGAGAACATGGAATCAGTTCTTCTTGATTCTTCTTGGTGCAATGGGTGTTGTCTTCTTGTCTCATCCTGGTGGAGGAGTGACAGTTACTGGTGCAATTTTCTCAGTTGGTGCGGGCATTGGCTGGGCTTCGTACATCCTGGCGTCTCACCGAATGGGTGGGCAAACTCTTGGCTTTGAAGGCCTGGCGGTATCAATGACGTTCTCAACAATTTTCTGTATTCCGTTTGCGATTAAGTCGTCACACATTTTTCTCTCGCACCCTTATTTGATGAGTCGAATGTTGATCATCTCTGTGATGTCAATTGTTCTCGGATTTGGGGCAGAACTTCTTGCGTTCAGAAGAGTTAAGCCATCTGTCGCCGGGGTAATGATGTCTCTCGACCCAGCACTTGCATTCATGATTGGTGTGATTCTTCTTGCCGAGCAAATAACTCCACTGGACGTCCTCGGGCTGAGTCTTATTGTCGCTGCTGGCGTTGGCGTTACGTATAGGGAAGCTCGAAAAGAATTATTTGAGGCTGAGTAGGCTGGAGGGCGTGGGAACGCCCAAAACTTTCGCAATTCGAACATTTGGCTGTCAAATGAATGAGCACGACTCAGAACGTCTTGCTGGCCTAATGGTTGCTGACGGCTTAGTACCAGCAGAAAAAGATGCCATTGCTGACGTGGTTATTTTCAATACCTGCACAATTCGTGAGAATGCAGACCTTCGTCTCTACAGCGCTCTCGGAGAATTAAAGGACTATAAAAAGGCACACCCTGAAATGCAAATTGCAGTTGGTGGGTGTATGGCTCAAAAAGACAGAGACGACATTCTTCGCCGTGCGAACTGGGTTGATGTTGTCTTTGGTACTCACAATCTCACCTCAGCACCGGGTCTCTTGAAGAAAGCTATGACCGACGGCCCTCAAATTGAAATTCTTGATGCACCAGATCCTGAAGCTCATAAAGACATGGCTCCAGCTCTCTACGCAGTTCGTGAACTTCCATTTGCTGCCTGGATAACAATTCAGACTGGTTGCGACAACACCTGCGCGTACTGCATTGTGCCTTCAGTTCGTGGTGGCGAAGTAAGTCGCTCGGTTGAAGACATCATGCAAGAAGCAACAATGCTTGCTGCGTCAGGTGTCACAGAGATAACAGTGCTCGGACAAAACGTGAACTCGTATGGACGTGACATCACTGGTCGAAGTCCTTTGTTCTCAGACTTACTTCGCGAAATTGGAACAGTTGAGGGGATTGAGCGAATCAGATTCACGAGTCCTCACCCCAAGGACTTCCGAGACGACACCATTCAGGCAATGCTTGAAACGAAGGCGGTTTGCAATCAGCTTCACCTACCGCTCCAGTCGGGATCTAATCGTGTTCTCAGCTCCATGAGACGTGGCTACACCATTGAGCGCTACATGGAGAAACTCAACGCCGCTAGGGCTGCAATTGACGATCTAGCAATAACCACCGACATCATTGTTGGATTCCCTGGTGAAACTGAAGCTGAATTTGAAGAAACACTCGCAGCGGTCGCCGAAGCGCACTTTGATGCTGCCTACACATTTATCTTCTCTGCTCGAGAAGGAACAAGAGCAGCTGAAATGCAGTCTGAATTCATTGAAGATGAAATAGTCGCCGAGAGATTTGATCGCTTGAAGGAAGTACTTAACCGTTCTGCTCTTGAGAAGCATCAAGCCCGAGTTGGCAACACCGAAGAGGTGCTGGTTGAGGGACCATCACGCAGGAACGACCAAGTTCTTTCTGGACGAACTCGCCAAGGCAAGCTCGTTCATTTCCCAGTTACCGCTGAGCCTGTACGTGCCGGATCTCTGGTGACCGTCAAGCTCTTAAAGGCTGCTCCGTATCACTTAAAGGGTGAACTCGTCTCTGTTCTACGAGCACCGAAGCACAAAGTAAGAATTCCACTTCACGTCTCATGATGAACCATGGCGGCATGGCTGTCGCGCTCGTTGGGCCAACCGCATCTGGAAAGTCAGCACTCTCACACGAGCTTGCTCTTGAGATGGGTGATGTGGAGATTCTCTGCGTTGATGCAATGACGGTCTACAAGGGCATGGACATTGGCACTGCAAAACCTTCTAAGCAGGAACAAAAAGAAGTCCCGTATCACTTGATTGACCTCATTGAACCTAATGATGAGTTCAACGTTGCTCAGTTCCAATCAGAAGCACGTGATGCTTCTGACATGGTGAGAAACCTCGGTGGGGCAGTGCTCTATGTAGGGGGCACCGGACTCTACGGCCGAGCAGTTCTTGACAACCTAGAAATTCCAGGTCAGTTTCCTTCCGTTCGAGCTGAGCTCGATGAACGGGCAAAGACTGAGCTCGATGTTCTCTACAAGCAACTTCAAGAACTTGATCCACTCGCAGCGAGTCGAATGGAATCAAACAATGAACGAAGAATTACCAGAGCGCTAGAAGTCACACTAGGAAGTGGGAAACCATTTTCTTCATTCGGTTCTGGACTGCGTGAATACGGACCCGTGCGAGTTGTTCAAGTAGGTCTCAGCCCTGACGTTGAGCTACTTAGTGCTCGAATTGAACAGCGTTTTCGGTCCTGGATGGAACAAGGTTTCTTAGAGGAAGTGCAGTCACTAGCAAGTAGTCCTGCAGGCATGTCTCGAACTGCTCGCCAAGCTGTTGGCTACCGTGAGCTTCTTCGCCACATTGAAGATGGCCAGCCTCTCGAAGAGTGTGTTGTTGACGCAATTACCCAGTCGCGCAGACTCGCTCGCCGACAGCGCTCATGGTTTAACCGAGACCCTCGTATTGAGTGGTTCGCAGAGCCTAGAGACGCTGCAAAACGGCTTCGAGAGGTGTTAACAACCCCTGATGGGTTCGTGCGAGACTAGAAGAGTGGCTTTACGTTCTCTACAAAAGTGGCATGGTGCTGGCAATGACTTCATTGTTGACGTCATAGAACAGGGGACAGCTAATTGGTGGACCCCACAGCGCGCAAAAGACATTTGTGACCGTCAAACAGGTATTGGCGCAGATGGCCTCCTCCTTGCTGAAGTGGGCTCAGAAGTTTCCATGGTTCTCTATAACGCCGACGGCTCTATTGCTGAAATGTCTGGAAATGGCATTCGCTGTCTTGCAGCAGCAGTTCACCGAGCTACACACGCAACTTGGAATGAGCTCAAAGTGTCAACTCAGGCTGGGGTTAAAACTGTCACACTCAACATGAGTGGTAACACAGGTTCCGGCAGCGTGGACATGGGGCAAGTAATCCTTAAAGACGCACTTCCCGGAACGCTCGGTGTCGCAAACGTAGGCAATCCCCACGTAGTTGTTGAAGATAATGATTCTTGGTCTGACGCCGATAGAGAATCACTCGCAGCAGATCTTGCCGCGCAACTTGGTGGTGCAAACGTTGAGTTCATTCGTTTCGTTGATAAGAAACATCTTTCTCTTCGCGTTATTGAACGTGGAGTTGGTTGGACCCAAGCCTGTGGAACTGGAACGTGCGCAAGTGCCGCAGTGGCGCACAGCCTGGGCAAGTGCGACCAAGACGTTGTCATTTCAAATCCTGGTGGAGACCTTCGTGTTCAGTTAAGTGGTTCAAACGCAGTACTTAGCGGCCCAGTGCAGTTCGTAGGCAATGTGGAGTGGCTCGAAGCTTGACGTACATTCCAACCACGCTTATCGATCGCACGTTTCGAGAGCGCATTGTTTTAGTAGGGGTTCTTTTCCCCGGTGTTACTTCTGAAGAACTTGAACGCCAATTAGATGAACTTGCTCTGTTGGTTGATACTGCTGGAGCAGATGTGGTTGCGCGCATTGTTCAAAGACGCGACGCTCCAGATCCTGCAACGTTCCTTGGATCTGGAAAAGTTCAGGAACTTCGAGAGATCTGTCTCGCAGTTGACTCAGACACTGTTGTCTTTGAGCACAACCTTTCTCCGGCACAGCAACGAAACTTAGAAAAGATCCTTGGTCGCACTGCTATTGACCGTACGGCTGTGATTCTTGACATCTTCGCCCAGAATGCTCGTACTCCTGAAGGTAAGGCGCAAGTTGAACTTGCGCTACTGCAGTACCGACTCCCACGACTTCGTAGAGACAGTGGATCGCTTTCTCAGCAGGCGGGTGGCATTGGAACGAGAGGGCCAGGAGAAACACAACTCGAGGTTGACCGTCGTCGCCTCATTCACCGCATTCACGCAATTGGGCGTGAACTCAAACAAATAGACCGCACCAGAGACATCCAGCGCCAGGGTAGAGACCGGGGGCGTCACCGTGAAGTAACGCTCGTTGGTTACACCAATGCAGGAAAGTCTTCAATGCTCAATGTGCTCACTGACGCAGACGTCGTTGCAGAGGACCGCCTCTTTGCGACACTCGATCCACGAACTCGTCAGCGTCAACTTCCTGGTGGAGAAACGGTGCTCTTCACTGACACGGTTGGATTTATTTCTAATCTTCCTCACGGACTTATTCAGGCGTTCATGAGCACCCTCAAGTCCGTACAGCAGGCAGACCTCCTGGTGCATGTTGTTGACGGTGCCTCTGATGACGCAGAGCTCCAGATTGCTGCCGTGCGCGAGGTCTTAAAAGAAATTGAAGCCGATCACGTTCCAGAGCTACTGGTTTTCAATAAAGCCGATGTTTCTGATGCTCAGGCAAAGCGCCTCTCAGCGCTCTACGAGGGAAGTGTCTGGGTATCGGCGAAAACGAGTGAAAACTTAGACGAAGTAATCGCCACAATTGCTGACCGACTTCGTTCTGAAGACCGTGTCATGACACTTCATCTTCCACTAGATCGTGGTGACTTACTGGCCATGGCTCATCGTGAAGGTGAAGTCATAGATATGAGCATTACCGATGAGGCTGTAGTTCTCCAAGTAGTTTTGGACGCAGTAGGAGCGTCGAGGTTTGCTGAATGGAGGGTTACGTCATGAGCTTTACACCACCGCCGTACCCATATGACCGACTCGATGTTCTAAAGAAGTCAGCTGAACGCTTCGATGGCGGACCAATTGACTGTTCTATTGGAACGCCAATTGATCCACCGTTCCAGGGTGCTGTTGAAGTGCTTGCACGAGCCACTGGTGCGAGAGGGTATCCAACTTCAGCAGGTTCTCCAGAGTTCCGCAGTGCAGCAGTTGAGTGGATGAAGCGTCGATTCAGTGTTGACGTCTCTATTGACAATCTGGCTGCGTGTGTCGGAACTAAAGAGTTTGTCGGAACGCTTGCTGGCTATCTTCACCTTCGTTCCCCAGAGCGAGACACAGTTCTGTTTCCGGCAATTAGTTATCCGACCTACGCCATGGGAGCAACACTTGCGGGTCTGCGCTCTGTTCCTGTTGCCATGGTGAATGGAAAATTAGATCTCAGTTCAATTGATCCTTCAGACATTTCACGAGCACTAGTTCTGTGGTCAAATTCACCGTCGAATCCAACAGGTTTTCTAGACGACCTTGAAGCAGTTGCCAAGTGGGGGCGAGCTAATAACGTGCTTGTTGCGAGCGATGAATGTTACGCAGAATTCACGTGGCTTGGAAAGCCGCGCTCAATTCTTGAACATGGCAGTGATGGTGTAATTGCTGTTCACTCAATTTCAAAGCGCTCAAACCTCGCCGGCGTTCGAGCTGGTTTCTATGCAGGTGATGCTGAGGTTGTTTCATTCCTGCGCTCTGTTCGCCAACACGCCGGCTTTATGGTTGCTGGCCCAGTGCAGTCAGCAGTTGCTGCTGCGTACCGTGACGATGCTCATGTTGAAGTGCAAAAGAAGGTGTATCTAGCAAGGCTCGAAATGATGTCCGATGCTCTTGAGGCGTTCGGAGTCTCTGCACCCGTTCCTGAAGGATCGTTCTATCTATGGTGCTCCAAAGAGGGCATGGATGGCTGGGAACTGGCTGCGCTACTTGCAGAAACATCAGGACTGATTGTTGGACCTGGTGATCTCTACGGTGAAAGTGGAGCACCATTTGCTCGAGTGGCCGTTGTTCAGCCCGATGATCGTTTAGCCCTTGCGGCATCAAGGTTGTCAAAAGGTTAAGACCTTCACAAGTACGATGGGATTATGAGTTCGCTCGAATCCAACATCGAAAAGTGGTACAGCCAAATCGGAGACATGACTCCGCAAAACATTGAAGCACGAAGGGATGTTGAGCTGGTCATCACCAAGCTTGATGACGGTCAACTTCGAGTTGCGCAGATCAATGAAAAGAATGAAGTAGTAGTTAATGAGTGGGTCAAGAAGGCCATTCTCCTTCTATTCCGTCTTCGCGGTCTTGAAAAGGCTGAAGTTGGCCCATTCGAATTCCTCGACAAGCTCGAATTAAAGACTGACTACGAACGCCGTGGGGTCCGTGTTGTCCCTGGCGCGTCAGCACGTCGCGGTAGCTTTCTGAGCCCAGGAGTAATCCTGATGCCTAGTTACGTAAACATTGGAGCTTGGGTAGGTCCAGGCACGATGGTTGACACGTGGGCCACAGTTGGAAGCTGCGCACAGATTGGATCCAATGTTCACCTCGCTGGTGGTGTTGGTATTGGTGGAGTTTTAGAACCTGCAAACGCAGTTCCTGTAGTCATTGAAGACGACGCATTCATTGGCAGTCGCTGCATGATTGTTGAAGGTGCGCGTGTTGGCAAGGGATCAGTACTTGGCGCTGGAACAATTCTCAATCCGTCAATTCCTGTAATTGATGCACAGACCGGTGAAGAAGTTTCTCGAGGTTATGTTCCTGACTACTGCGTTGCAGTAAGTGCAAACCGTAAGCGTGAATACCCAGGTGGAGAGTTCTACCTTCCATGTGTGCTCATTATTAAGCGAATGAGTGAAGGCGAGCGTCACAACAAGGCTGCTCTTAATGACATTCTTCGTGACCATGGTGTTGCAACGTGAGTCGATTAGACGACACCCTTGCCCTCGTGGCAATTGCGTCTGTTAGTCGAAGTGAAGCTGCACTGGCAACACACATTGAGAAGTTGCTTGTCACAAACACAGCTCTCGAAGTAACGCGAATTGCCGACAATGTCATTGCTCGAACTACTGGGTCACTGCCTGAGCGGGTGCTGATTGCCGGTCACATTGATACCGTGCCTGGAGAGGCGAGTGAGGCAAAGATTGTTGGCGACGTACTGCACGGTGTTGGCTCATGCGACATGAA
>CAIKVF010000174.1 GCA_903830745.1 uncultured Actinomycetes bacterium
AATACCTAGGAATAGCGCTCTAGAGCAGTGAGTCAATGCCACTAAGAAAACAAGGGGTTGCACCAATTGCATTAGCGGCGATTGCTACTCCTTGTACAAAACTGCTTCGATCAAAAGAGTCATGGCGGATTGTGAGTCCTTCACCAGGTCCCCCAAAAAGAACTTCTTGGTGCGCAACAAGTCCAGGTAGTCGAACCGAGTGGATTCTCACTCCATCAACAACGTCGGCGCCACGAGATCCAGCAAATGTTTCACGTTCTGTCACGTCAGCGATAGAAGCCTTGCCAGCGCTCTTGCGAGACTTTGCGATGCCCTGCGCCGTAGTGATTGATGTCCCTGAAGGAGCATCAACTTTCTTGTCGTGATGGAGCTCAATGATTTCAACGCGGTCAAAGTATGGAGCAGCGATTGCAGCAAAGCGCTCAGAGAGCACTGCGCCTAGCGAGAAGTTTGAAGCAATAAGAACACCTGTCTTCTTGCCGGCATCTTCAACCTGGCCACGCTGCTGCGAGCTGAGGCCAGTAGTTCCAATGACAAGTCCAACTTTGTTAGTAGCGCACCAATCAGCAGAGATGGCGACACTTTCTGGACTTGAGAATTCAATCACAACATCAATCGTTGATGGATCAATGTCAGAGATTTTTGAGAAGAATGTTGCGCCAAAAAGATCACGTGGCGTAGCGACATCTACTAAAGCAGTGATTTTGAAATCACCACGCTCGTCAAGACCAGCAGCCATTGCCTGTCCCATGCGGCCTGCGCCACCAATAATTGCGAGTGATTTCATAACTAAACCTTAGCGTTTCGACTTCTACGTCTGTTGAGTACTGGCCAAAGCGCAATACCTCCGACACTTAGGGCACTAAACAATGAGATGAGTAGCGACTTTTCAATGTATGGAGCGTGATAGTGAAAGTGAACTATCCACTTACCGCTTGGGAGATGTACTTTTTGAACAAGACCGAATTTTTCGATCATAAAAACTCGGGACTTGCCAGTTGCAGGATTAATTGCGGTTGCGTGCCACCCAGGTAGATAGGCCATGCTTCGTATCAGGTCAGCAGAAGTTGAATCATCTACATAGACCCAACTGTCGCCATAAATGACATCGTTGATGCTCGTAATTTTGCAGTCACATGCATCGCCAGAGAATCTGTATTCAATGTCTTTAGCAAATGACCTAAAGACCGCAAGTGTTCCGAAGGTCTTCGTCATCACCCATGGGGCAGAGTCCATTGCAAGTTGGAATGAATTATTCAGTTCGTACGTAGTAAATGGCGACGAAGCATTAACAACAAGAGTGCTCATTATTTTGAAATCACTTAGCGACGAAAGGATGAAGCCAGCGCCAACTGCACCGCTGCCTTCAAATTTGTACGTAACGTATTCAGAGCTCGAACCAGTAGGAGTCGCAGATGTTCCAGTTGGTTTTCCTTCTGCGTTAATCATTTGAAGCTTCAAGGTTTTGTTTGGAGTTGAACCTTTTGTAAGCACATGAATGTCAATGGATCTCACGTTCATCTCGCGACCGAAGTAGCGCTTGGTGCTACCTAGATTCCATTTCTCAGGCAAACAAATAGGGTCAAGAACTTTGCCTGGATAC
>CAIKVF010000175.1 GCA_903830745.1 uncultured Actinomycetes bacterium
GGGTGAGCAGTTTGTAGCCAGTTGAGTAGTGGGACCAGTTTGTTGATATCGCCACGAACCTTGACTCGACCCTCACGGATTGCTGCGGAGCTGTCAAAGGTTCCTGCGCTTAGTGCTGTTGCGTCGCCATACGTAAGACGAAGTAACGCGTCAGCCATTAAGTGATCTCCCACATTAACTGATGCGCCATCAGAAGACATAGTGAATGTCATCGCGTGAGGCACCGTATTTGGAGCATCTTCGAATTCAAGAACAACACGGTAGGTTGATCCCGCTTCACCAAACGGCACAGGTCCCGCTTGGCGTAGTGATTCATTAAGACTCTCGAACCATTCATTCGAGAGAAAGTCAGCCACGGCTTATGGCGCTGGCTGTACTGAAGCCTCAGCTGAGGTCTTCTTAGTCTGGCGACGGATCTTTCGACCTAACCATGCAACTGGGTCATAGTTCGCAGCAACAACGCGTTCCTTAAGCGGAATGATTGCGTTGTCAGTGATGTGAATACCCTCAGGGCACACCTCGGTGCAGCACTTAGTGATGTTGCAGTAACCAAGTCCCATTTCTTCACGAACAAATTCACGACGGTCATTCGTGTCGAGTGGGTTCATTTCCAACTCGGCAATACGAATAAAGAAACGTGGACCGGCGTAGTTGGTCTTGTTGTCTTCGTGGTCACGAATTACGTGGCAAACGTCCTGGCAGAGGAAGCATTCAATGCACTTGCGGAACTCTTGGCTTCGCTCAACATCTTCTTGCATCAAGCGGTATCCGCCCTCAGGCATTGGCTTAGGGAGCAGCGCTGGAATCTTGGCGGCCATGGCGTAGTTAAACGACACGTCAGTTACAAGGTCACGAATGATTGGGAACGTCTTCATTGGGGTAACCGTTACTGGACCCTCAGGAAGCGTGTCCATACGTGTCATGCACATAAGACGAGGCTTTCCGTTGATCTCAGCAGAGCATGATCCACACTTACCGGCCTTGCAGTTCCAGCGACATGCGAGGTCAGGTGCTTCAGTTGCCTGAATGCGGTGAATAACGTCGAGGACTACTTCATTGTCGTTCTGCTCGATCGTGTAGTTCTGGAACTCTCCACCCGACGCGTCACCGCGCCAAATTTTCATTGTTACATCAGCCATTAGTGGGCCTCCTCAAGCAGAGCTTTAAGTTCTTGTGGGATTGGTAGAAGCGGTGACTCGGTAGTTTCGATTGGACTGTCCCAGTTACCACCGTTTGATGAGTGTGCAAGATTGAACTTCGAGAAGTCGTCACTCGCGCCCGGGAAGTCTTCACGGGTATGTCCTCCGCGTGATTCCTTACGAAGTGAAGCTCCCATTGCAACGGTCTTACAGACTGCGAGCATGGCAGGAAGGTCAGTCGTTAGGTTCCAACCTGGGTTGTAAGCACGGCCACCCTTAACTGCAATGTTCTTCACACGCTCTGTGAACTTTTCGAGTTCAGCAAGAGCAAAGTCAAGTTCGCTCTGTGTACGGATGATTCCAACATTCGCCTGCATCATTTCTTGAAGATCGTGCTGAATCGTGTAAGGGTTCTCACCTTCGGTGCGCTCAAAAGGAGCAAGCGCTTCCTTGATCGCAGCGTCAACAGCTCCCTGGTTAAGTGATGTTGCAGCCTGTCCACTTAGAACGTAGTCAGCAGCTCCAGCGCCTGCGCGCTTTCCAAACACGATGAGGTCACTGAGTGAGTTTCCACCTAGTCGGTTAGCTCCGTGCATTCCACCCGCCACTTCGCCAGCGGCAAAGAGACCAGGAGCAGCAGTTGCAGCCGTATCAGCATCTACTTGAACACCACCCATGATGTAGTGACAGGTTGGTCCGATTTCCATTGCTTCACGTGTGATGTCGACACCAGCCAGTTCCATGAACTGGTGGTACATCGAAGGTAGACGACGTCGAATGAATTCAGCTGGGCGGCGACTTGCGATGTCAAGGAACACACCACCGTGTGGTCCTCCGCGTCCTGCCTTAACCTCAGCGTTAATAGCGCGAGCCACTTCGTCACGTGGAAGAAGTTCAGGCGGGCGACGTCCAGCGTTGTGGTCTTCGTACCACCGGTCGCCTTCTTCTTCAGTTTCCGCAGTTTCAGCACGGAACATTGGAGCCACGTAGTTGAACATGAAGCGCTCACCCAGTGAGTTGCGAAGCACGCCACCGTCTCCACGAACACCTTCAGTAACGAGGATCCCTCGAACACTGAGAGGCCACACCATTCCGGTTGGGTGGAACTGGATACATTCCATGTCAATCAACTTGGCGCCAGCCCAGAGAGCCATGGCGTGTCCGTCTCCGGTGCCTTCCCATGAGTTCGACGTGAACTTCCAAGACTTTCCTGCTCCTCCAGTTGCGAGGATGACTGCCTTTGCGGCGAAGGTTACAAACTCACCAGATGCGCGGTGATAAGCAACACAGCCAGCCACGCGTCCAGCATCGTCGTGCACGAGCTTCAAGACCTTTACTTCCATGAACACGTCAGTGCCCATAGATACAACTTTTTGCTGCAGTGTGCGGATGAGCTCTAGACCAGTGCGGTCACCAGTGTGAGCGAGACGTGCGTAGCGGTGACCACCGAAGTCACGCTGCAAGATCTTTCCGTCTTTGGTGCGGTCAAAGAGTGCGCCCCATTGTTCGAGCTCTAGTACGCGCTCTGGAGCTTCCTTCGCGTGAAGTTCTGCCATGCGGTAGTTATTGAGGTACTTTCCTCCGCGCATGGTGACACGAAAGTGCACCATCCAGATGTCTACTTCGTAGACGTTTCCCATGGCTTCTGCCATGCCAC
>CAIKVF010000176.1 GCA_903830745.1 uncultured Actinomycetes bacterium
AGCTCGTGCTTCCAACTCGTCCAATGGTCTTCACAAAGTTCCCATCATCTATTACTGGTGCTAACTCAACGTTCAAGATTCCATCTGAAACAACTGACTGGGAAGCAGAGCTAGTAATTGTCTTTGGAAAGCGCGTTCGCAACATCTCTGTTGAAGATGCACTCAGCTGTGTTGCTGGTTACTGCACCGGAAACGACCTCAGTGACCGCGAACTTCAAATGGCTGGATCACCGGCTCAGTTCTCACTCGGAAAGTCACACGAGAATTTTTCACCTATTGGCCCATGGCTAACAACAACTGACGATATTGAAGACCCGAATGATCTACGAATCAGCTGCAGCGTTAACGGAACGAAGTACCAGAATTCAAACACCAGTGACATGGTTTTCACTGTTCCAGAACTGATTTCGTACGTATCGTCAGTGTGTGAGATTCGCCCTGGAGACTTGATGTTCACCGGAAGTCCACACGGTGTTGGTCAGGGACAAACTCCGAAGATTTTCCTAAAGCCTGGCGACATTGTTGAAACAACAATTGACGGACTCGGAACACTTCGCAATAAGGGTATTTAAGTACTGGTCGGGCTGGGGAGATTTGAACTCCCGATCTCTCGGCCCCCAGCCGAGCGCTCTAGACCAAACTAAGCCACAGCCCGCGAAGGGGAAATCCTACTGGTTTGAACGTTGCGAACTGTGTGACTGATCAGGGTGTAACAGCCATGCTCGTGCTTCACAAAGATTCAAAACAATTTCACCGGGCAACTTAGTTTTAATTGCTTCAGCAATTCGTTCGTCGATTGCGGTTATTAGATCATTATTAATTGTCATTGTCAGAACTTTCTAGCCGCCAGCAGCGGCAGTCACTATCTCAATTACATCACTCTCTTGGAGTGTTGTTGTATTCCAGGCAGATTTACTAATAATTTCGCCATTAATCGCTACCGCAACTCCACGAGGCGTGATTGATTCATGAACAAGCAACTGTTCAACCGTTCCTCGAAATGATGAAGGGGTGCCATTCAAAATCATTTGGTTTTCCCAGTCGCAAATTCAATAGCTTGCAATGAAGCCAGGGGAGCAAGTGTTATTCCATGTCGGTAATGACCAGAACTCCACGCCCAGTTTGGGGTCACCAGTTCTTCGAAGAAAGGCTCATGATCTGGAGATGCTGGCCTGAGTCCAATTCGAGTCTCAACAACTTCAGCGGTTTCAAGAGCTGGAAATACTTCTAAGGCGTCACGAAGAAGTCGCTGTAATTCACCAGCCTCAATCGCTGGTGTTCCACTCTCATCAGATGATGCGCCAATGACGTTGTAGCCACCCGGGCGACTTACTAAGTAAATCTTTCTGCCACGAACAAAGGCACGAACCATTGGCTGAGCACTGCGATCAAAACCTTGCATACGAACGGTCATTCCGCGAACTGGGCGAAGAACATTTTCGCCACTCGTCGTTATTCCAGTTGGAAGAGCTGATGAGCCCGTTGCAATGATTCCAACTGTCGCAGTATGTGTTCCTGAAGCTGAACGAACTTCCACGCCACTCTTTGAGGAAACAACATTATGAACGGCTTCATGATGAACAACGACATTCAGATGAGAGAGAGCACTAAGCAGCGAGCTAATTACTTGATCGGGATCAACCCAAGCATCGTCAGTAAGGAGTATCCCTTCCGATATGCGAGGAGAAATGAATTCAAACATCTGAGGGTGCGCGTCAAGATCAACATGAGAGACACATGCCTTGAACTCAGTAGCAAGTTCTAAGTGTTGTTGGACAAGACGCTTGTCTGAACTGTCCCAGCCAACAAGGAGAGTTCCAACCTTATGGATATGAATCTTTTCGTTACAGAGTTCTTCGATTTCACGTGAAAGTAGTTCCCAGGAAGGCGTTGACTTCAGCTGGACAAGATATTGAGACTGCTCTCCGCTAGTTATTTCACCTCCTGGAGCAAGCATCCCGGCGGCGGCGTATGTTGCTCCTTTGGCGAGCTGTGGGTCAAATAAATCGACTGAAAAACCTGCTTGCGCAAGGCGGTAGGCGCTCAGCAGACCAATAATTCCGCCACCTACGACAATCGAACTTTCACTCACCCCACCACAGTAGGCGTGGCGCGGGTATTTCCAGATTCGTTATACTTATTTCGGGTCAGCGTTGTCCCACAAGACAACGAATATGACAAAAACTCTCTACGACCCCAATTTTGAGCACGACGCCTGCGGTGTTGGAATGGTTGCTGACTTAACGGCAACGCCAACTCACAAAAACGTCTTTGATGCTCTCACCATTCTTGAAAACATGGAACACCGTGGTGCCACTGGAGCCGACACGGGTTCAGGTGACGGAGCCGGACTCCTTATTCAAATGCCGGATTCATTTATTCGAGAAGTATTCGACAATGTTCCTCCTCTCGGTGAATACGGAGTTGCATTCTGGATGATTCCAAAGCACTTAGTTATTGGCGACGTACAGGCAACCATTGACAAGTCACTCGCAAAGGTTTCTTTGAAGTCAGCTGGATGGCGAGTAGTGCCAGTTGATTCATCAATCCTTGGTCCAACATCACTTGCGTCAGAGCCAGTGTTTGTTCAACAGCTCATCACTAGCAACGGGGCTGAGAGTCTCGAGCGTTCACTCTTTGCCGCTCGAAAGATGCTGGAGCACGAGCTACCTATTTACGCATCTTCGTGCTCTGCGAACGTTCTTATCTACAAGGGAATGCTCAGCTCACCGCAGCTTCGCCAGTACTTCGACGATCTACGCGATGAGCGTCTTGTTACTTCAATCGCAGTAGTACACAGCCGGTTCTCCACCAACGTGCTGCCACGATGGGAACTAGCTCAGCCGTTCCGCTACATCTCGCACAACGGTGAAATCAACACCGTACGTGGAAACAGAAACTGGATGACTGCACGTGAGACCACGCTGAAGAGCGATCTCTTGCCGGTTGCGATCTCAGATCTCTATCCAATCATCACTGACAACATGTCTGACTCTGCGAGTTTTGACGAAGTTGTTGAACTACTAGTGCAGTCTGGAAGATCTCTTCCTCACGCAGTTCTGATGATGATTCCAGAAGCTTGGGAGAAGTCAACATTCATGAGCTCAGAGCGTCGTGATTTCTATCGCTACCACGCAGGACTCATGGAACCATGGGACGGTCCAGCATCAGTGACATTCACTGATGGAAAGATTGTTGGAGCAGTTCTTGACCGCAACGGCCTTCGTCCAGCGCGCTACTGGGTTACTAAAGACAAGCGAGTTATCTTCGCCAGTGAAGTTGGAGTCGTTGACGTTGATCCGGCGAACATTGAGCGAAAAGGTCGTTTGCAGCCAGGACGTGTGTTCCTCGTTGACATCGAGCAAGGACGCATCATTGACGACGAAGAACTCAAGGGAACTCTCGCAGCAAAGGCCCCATACGGCAAGTGGCTAAAAGAACAGCAGATCTCACTAGATGAGATTGATGCTCGTCCATGGCTTGCGCCAAGTCACGCATCAGTAGTTCGTCACCAAAAGAACTTCGGTTACAGCGAAGAAGATCTTCGTCTCATTATCAGGCACATGGCTCAAGTTGGAGAAGAACCAATTGGTTCAATGGGATCAGACGCAGCACTACCTGCGCTCTCATCACAGCCACGTTCAATCTTTGATTACTTCACACAACTCTTCGCTCAGGTAACAAACCCACCGCTTGACGCTATTCGCGAAGAACTCGTTACTTCAACACGAGTAACTATTGGTGGGGAAGACAACCTGCTCACCGAAACTGATCGTCACGCACACCAGATTGTGCTTCCATCCCCAGTACTCAGCATTGATGAATTCGCCAAGATCCGCTACATCGAAGAGTCAGATAAAGCCGTTGGATTTAAGACCTCGGTAGTTGAGGGACTATTTCCAGCAAGTGGCGTTGGCAGCGCCGGAGAACGTCTCGCCAAAGCAATTGAAGAAGTTACGAACGAAGTAGTAAAGGAAGTTCGCGCTGGAGCGAACATCATTCTTCTCTCAGACCGAAACGTCGACAAGGACTTCGCTGCAATTCCTAGCTTGCTTCTTACTTCAGCAGTGCACCACCGTTTAGTTGCAGAGCACATCAGAACTTCAGCAGCGCTCATCATTGAAGCCGGAGACGTACGAGAAGTGCACCATGTTGCACTGTTGCTTGGTTACGGTGCCTCAGCTGTATGTCCATACCTCGCGTTTGAGTCAATTGACGACCTCGTTGAAAAGGGTGAACTCACGGCCGCAACTTCAAGTGACGCTAGGTATCAGTACGGCAAGGGTCTCAACAAGGGAATTGTTAAGACAATGTCAAAGATGGGCGTGTCCACTGTTGCTAGTTACGTTGGATCGCAACTTTTTGAAGCCGTAGGAGTATCTGACGACATTCTGTCTCGCTACTTCCCAGGCATGAAGTCTCGAATGGGTGGAGTAACGCTTGAGCGCGTGGCGCAAGATGTACTCAGCTGGCACACGAGTGCCTACGCGCCAGCTGAAGGCGAACGAATTGAAATTCGTAATAAGGGTGAGTACCAGTGGCGCCGTGACGGAGAGATTCACCTCTTCAACCCACACACTGTTCAAAAGCTCCAGCACGCAACACGTGAGAAGCGTTACGACATCTTTAAGCAGTACACCAAGCTCGTTGACGATCAAAATGACGCCAAGGTTACCCTGCGTGGGCTCTTTAATTTGAAGCCAGCACAAACTCCAACACCACTCGACCAAGTCGAAAGTGTGTCGTCAATCATTAAGCGATTCTCAACTGGAGCAATGTCCTACGGATCTATTTCTGGCGAAGCGCACGAAACACTCGCAATTGCCATGAACCGTATTGGTGGAAAATCAAATACTGGTGAAGGTGGAGAAGACGAAGAGCGCTTTGACACTTCTGACCCACGTTTCAATCGCCGTTCTTCCATCAAGCAGGTTGCATCAGGTCGCTTTGGTGTCACTAGTCGTTACCTCGTTAACGCTGATGACATTCAGATCAAGATGGCCCAAGGAGCCAAGCCAGGAGAGGGCGGACAGCTTCCTGGATCAAAGGTCTACCCATGGGTTGCCAAGACCCGCCACTCAACGCCAGGTGTTGGACTAATTTCACCTCCACCGCACCACGACATCTATTCAATTGAAGACTTAAAGCAATTGATCTTCGACCTTAAGAATGCGAACGACCAAGCACGTATTCACGTGAAGCTTGTAAGCGAGCAGGGTGTTGGAACAATTGCTGCGGGAGTTGCTAAAGCGCACGCAGATGTAATTCTTATTTCAGGTCACGACGGTGGAACGGGTGCTGCTCCTCTTACGTCACTGAAGCACGCAGGAACACCTTGGGAAATAGGACTCGCAGAAGCGCATCAGACGCTAGCCATGAACGGACTACGCAACCGCGTTGTTGTTCAGGTGGATGGACAGCTAAAGACCGGACGCGACGTTGTAATTGCGGCATTGCTCGGTGCAGAAGAATACGGATTCGCAACTGCTCCACTCGTTGTTTCTGGATGCATCATGATGCGCGTGTGTCACCTTGACACTTGCCCAGTCGGTATTGCGACACAGAACCCGAAGCTTCGTGAACGATTCACTGGCAAGCCTGAGTTCGTTGAAAACTTCTTTGAATTCATTGCTGAAGAAGTTCGTGAATACCTTTCAATTCTCGGTGCAAAGTCTCTTGATGACATCATTGGAGATACAGACCGTATTGCTATTGAAAAGAACACAACAGAACTCAGCGACTTTGATCTAAGTGCTCTACTTCGCCCAGTTGACCACGACCAACGTCGCCAAACAACGAAGCAAGACCACGAAATGCACGACGCACTCGACTGGACATTCATTGATGAAGCGGTCAGAAGCGCCACGACTGGTGTTTCAACATCAATCTCTTCAAAAATCAACAACATCAACCGAACTGTTGGAACACTCACCGGAAGCGCAATCACTCGTGCACTTGGTGCCGACAAGCTTCCTCACGACCACATTCAGATCAACCTCGAAGGATCTTCTGGACAGTCACTAGGAGCATTCATCCCACAAGGAGTCACTCTTCGACTCACTGGTGATGCGAATGACTACGCGGGTAAGGGTCTTTCTGGTGGGCGCATAATCATCAAGGCGCCACCAACATCAACCTTTGAAACAGATCAAAACATCATTGCTGGAAACGTCATTGGTTATGGCGCCACCGCTGGAGAAATCTTCATTAACGGTGTCGTTGGTGAACGCTGCGCCGTTAGAAACTCTGGAGCCACCATCGTGGTTGAAGGAACTGGCGACCATGCAGGTGAGTACATGACTGGTGGAGTTGTTGCAATCCTTGGCGACATTGGACGAAACCTGGCAGCTGGAATGTCTGGAGGAACTATTTACCTCTACGACCCTAAGAAGAAGATCCACGACCACCTCAGTGCTGGTGTCTACGAAATTGATCCACTTGAATTCGAAGATGACGCCAAACTTCTCGACATCATCACACGCTTCGAGTCTGAAACTGGATCGAAGAAAGCCAAAACAATCCTTAGCGACTGGCGAAATGCTCGCATGGACTTTGTGCGAATTGAAACTTCTGAGTACCAACGAGTGAGGGACGAGCTTCGCAATGGGTAAGGTCACCGGATTCATTGAGTTCGACCGCGTCGGTCCTAAGTACCGTCCAGTTCCGGTTCGTCTACGCGACTGGAAAGAGGTCTACGAACCTCAAGACGAAAAAGCTGTTTCGGAACAAGGCGCTCGCTGCATGGACTGCGGTATTGCGTTCTGCATGCAGGGCTGTCCACTTGGAAACCGCATTCCAGTATTCAACGATGCGGCGTACAAACAGAACTGGGCTGAAGCCGCTGATCAATTGTTCGCAACAAATAACTTCCCGGAGTTCACTGGAAGACTTTGTCCAGCTCCATGTGAGTCTGCCTGCGTTCTAGGAATTGGATCAGATCCAGTAACCATCGAGCGCATTGAATATGAAGTTGTAGAACACGCTTTCGCAAATGGATTTCCAGTTAGTCGCAGCACTGCAACGAGGACCGGCAAGCACGTCTGTGTAGTTGGCTCTGGTCCCGCAGGACTCGCTGCAGCAGCACAGCTACGAAGTGTTGGCCATGAAGTTACCGTCTTGGAGCGAAGTGACCTTATTGGTGGACTCCTTCGTTACGGA
>CAIKVF010000177.1 GCA_903830745.1 uncultured Actinomycetes bacterium
AACGTTTGGGCTACCAGCATAAGAGTACAAATGTCATTAAGGTTCGCAGTATGCGATCCATTCTGCTAATCAATGCAATTGGATGTAGCGAATGAAGATGTTCATCGAAATCATTCTGGTAATCCTTCTCGTGCTCACTGTCTCAGCTTTCTTACTTCGAATGAGAAAGTTGAGTAGAGACAAGTTTCGTAATGAACTAAATCGAATTGATCCGAGTCTCATTGTTCCGCCACCATCGCCATACCAAGTAGCACCAGGTTTTCGCGTAGTGCCAGAAGATGTAAAAGAACCACAACACCGTGTTCCCGAAAAACCGAAGCTCGATACCTCTTCTGATGGCTTTGTCTTTAACGACAATCAGGCCGCACCATTGAGTGAAGACGAAATCTTGTCTCACAGAGAACAACAGGTTCGTACTTTGGCACAGTCTTTTGAAAAATCACCACTCAGCTTTACGACTGTTGGATCAATTGTGATCGCAGCAATGGTGATTGTTGTTTTTGTTATTTACTACTCACACTAAATAGTCGTCGTTGCATTCAGCTCAGAGAGTACAAACGCGCTTTCTTGGCAGCCATCTCGCCATGAGTCATATCTTCCTGATGGTCCACCGTGTCCGGCTCCCATTTCAGTCTTCAGATACACCACGTTCTGCGGATTTACATCGCGGAGTTTCAGCACGTACTTCGTTGGCTCCCAGAATCCGACTCGAGAGTCATTGAGGCCACCAGTTACGTACATGTGTGGATACACCCGGGTGCTCCCATCAGCGTTGGTAGCGCTCACGTTGTCATACGGTGAATAGGACTTCATGACCTTGTAGGCCACTTCGTCAGTAATTGGGTCACCCCACTCTTCCCATTCTCCAGCGGTGAGGGGGAGCGTTTCATCAAGCATCGAGGTGAGTGCGTCAACGAATGCAACGTCTGCCACAACGGCCTTGTAGAGCTCTGGGGCGAGGTTAACTACGCCGCCCATAAGAAGTCCACCTGCAGATCCACCCATGCCAGCAAGCTGAGCTGGTGTTGTCCAGCCCTTGGCAATCAGGTCACGAGTGATGGCAACAAAGTCACTAAAGGTTGTCGGCTTTTGGTTCAGCTTTCCCTGTAGATAGAAATTGCGACCCATCTCACCACCACCACGAATGTGAGCAATGGCGTAGATAACGCCTCGGTCAAGCATTGAAAGTCGAGACACCGAGAAGTATGGATCAATACAGACTTCGTAACTCCCGTAACCATAAAGCAGGAATGGTGATGGCTTCTTCGCCGTCATAGAGCCATCTGGATGAATATCTACGAGGTCACGCCTTGCAACAAGCGAAATAGGAAGACGCTGTCCATCACTGGCAGTAGTCCATAGGCGAGTAGTTACGTAGTTCGATTCGTCGTAGCCACCGAGGACTTTTTGTTGCTTACGAATAAAGCGTTCGCCAGTTTCTACATTGATATCAGCAATGTAGGCGGGGGTAACGAGAGACGTCACTGAAATGCGCACAAATGGCGTGTCGTATTCGCCACCGCCGCAGTTAAGCGTGCTCGGCTTCGCTCCAGAGTCAATGACCTGTGACCTGGCAAAGAAGTCATCTCCGAAAGGGTCAGCGCCTTCGAGCGCCTTAACAATTCTTCCAACGCAGTAGCCGTCTTCTCGTGTGCTGATGGTAAAGAAGTTGGCAAACGCATCAATGCCGTCGAGACGGTTTCCTGGCTGGTGGGGGATTATCTCTTTCCACTCGCCACCGCTTACTGGCTTAGCGAGGCAGCGAAAGTCCACCGCGCCTTCATTGGTGACCTTTAACCACCAGCCATTCGCATTCTTGTCAGTGAAGTGATCAATGCTGTATTCAATGCCGTGGCGACGAGCTTCAATGAGTTGCAGCTCTGCAGTTGGATTATCTGCTGGTAGCCAGTAGCACTCGGTTGTCATTGATGAGCTGAGCGCAACAACAATAATTTTGTCATCGCGAGATCTTCCAATGCCTACGTTGAACTGCAGGTTGTCTTCTTGGAATACGAGAACATCCTGAGACGCATCTGTTCCGAGTTTGTGTCGCCACAGTTGGTAGGGGCGCCATGCGTCATCTACACGCGTATAAAAGAAGTACTTCGAATCTGTTGACCACGCTGATCCGTAGTGAACATCTTCAATGACATCATCAGGTGCAGTTTCTCCTACGAGTGAGCGAAAGGTCACGCGGTGTCGTTCGTTACCTTCGAAGTCGGTTCCAACCGCTAACCACTTGTCATCAAAACTTATTGCGAGTACTCCAACTGAGAAGAAGTCACT
>CAIKVF010000178.1 GCA_903830745.1 uncultured Actinomycetes bacterium
AGATGGCCGCCAGTTCGAACGATCTGTCTATGACGTTCTTCTCAACGATGTTCCAATGGTGGACATTGTGGAACCTACCGGATTTAAAAACCTCTTTGTTGCCCCAGCAACCCTTGACTTAGCTGGAGTCGAGCAAGAGCTCACCTCGGTGATCTCTAGAGAGCTCAGGCTCAAAAAGGCACTGGAATCTGTTGAAGGGGAGTTCGAGTACGTCTTTATTGACTGCCCACCTTCCTTAGGACTCATCACAATTAACGCCTTTGCAGCCGCCACAGACATCATGGTTCCAGTCCAGGCAGAGTTCTATGCCCTTGAAGGACTTACCCAACTCTCTCGAATTGTGGATCTTGTTCAAAAGAACCTAAATCCAAGCCTGCGGATCACCAAGGTGGTTCTCACGATGTACGACTCAAGAAACACACTTTCAGCTGATGTGGCAAAAGAAGTTCGTAAGGCCTTTCCAGAGCAACTCTGCAAGTCTGTAATCCCTAGAACCGTTCGCCTGGCTGAAGCACCATCATTTGGTCAGCCAATTACCGTATTTGATTCATCATCTAAGGGTGCCAAAGCGTACCGAGCATTAGCAGAGGAGATTCTCAATGGCTAGAAAACCAGGACTTGGAAAAGGACTCGGAGCACTCATCCCTGACGGGGGCTCTGCGGGTTCATCATCAACAGATGAGTCGGTTGCAACTGGAGGTCCACTTCGTAAGGTCCCCGTTGCTTCAATTCGCCCAAACAAATTTCAGCCAAGAAAGAGTTTTGATGCTGATGGCCTCAAATCATTAGCTGCCTCAGTTCGTGAACTGGGCGTTTTGCAGCCAATCATTGTTCGCGCTATTACTAGTGAGCCCGGCGCCTATGAACTAATTGCTGGTGAGCGTCGCTGGCGTGCAGCTCAAATGGCAGGTCTCGATGTAATGCCAGTGCTCATCCAAGATGACGTAAATGACCGTCTTTCACTAGAACAGGCCGTGGTAGAAAACCTCCACCGCGTTGACCTTCATGCTCTCGAAGAGGCTGCGGCGTATAAGCAGCTAATTGATGACTTCCACTTAACCCATGATGACGTTGCTCAGCGAGTTGGAAAGAGCAGAACGAATGTTACGAACACGTTACGACTCCTCAACCTGGGTGAGGCGGGACAAGCAGCTCTTGCCGGATCACAGATTTCTGAGGGGCACGCAAAACTCCTTCTTTCATTGACAGATAACGATGTTCAAGGAACCATGGTGGCGAGAATCATCAAGAACGAACTCTCTGTTCGTGCAACCGATGAAGCCATCAAGGCTCTCATGGGTACAAAGCCAACAGGAACTGACGCGTCAGTTAAGCCTGGAACAGCTGGTGCAGGTCGACCAACACTTCGACCAGTTCCTGATGCCAGTGTTGCGGAGCTTGAAAAACTCCTTGAGGATTATCTCGACACGCGTGTTCACGTAGATCTAAAGGGTAGGAATGGCCGCATTGTCATTGACTTCGCCGACCTTGATGACCTTGAGCGTCTTTACATTGCAATCTCACAAGCCAAATAACCTTCAACCTTCAACCTAAAGTTCTCGTTGAAGTTATCCCCAAGTTGTGGATGAACCTGTGGGTTTCTCTGAAAAGCCTTGAAAGTTAAGGGTTTTGGAGCAAGAAAAAAGCTCCAAAAAGTTCTATCTGTGGATAATCCCATCAAGAACTGACATGAGCGCCTGAGAAAAGACCCCCAAAGCATCTAGGTCCAACGACCCGTGCTCAATGTGAAGCGTGGTCATCCTTGTTTCACGAAGAATTGGCAGTGCCATTCCAGTGACTTCGACTCGTGGCAACACCGGAGAGCGAGAAAGAGACGTGGCGACGGTGCTCGCGAGCTGTTCTCCGCGTCGTGAGTGTGCTTTGTAGCTAGCCCAGTAGTGCAGGTGAATTCCATTGAGCTCGTCATTTTGCTGAAACGAGAGCACCACCGCAGCATTGTTGTCATTGGCGTGAGCTGCAATGTCACTTGGGGGAGTGGTCTCTAAATTGATCACTTCAAAGTCAGAGCGAGTTTGTTCATACAACAAACCAAGTAATGGACTTGTTCCACAAAGAACAAGCAAGCCATTTGCAACATCATCAAACCCCGCTATATCACGAGCTTCATTAACGAGATTTCGTACCGACGCTGCTGTTGTCATGCGGCGAAGTTCATTCAGTGTTTCACGCGTAAGTGTTGCGCTCGGAGTAATTCCTAGGTTGCTTTGAAACTCACAAAGTGCATTCTCGAGCAGCGGCCCAAAAATTCCATCGATTTGTCCAGGATTGAATCCAAGTTGTGCCAGCTCAACTTGTAGTTGTGC
>CAIKVF010000179.1 GCA_903830745.1 uncultured Actinomycetes bacterium
CACAAGCCGAAAAGACTATTAAAAAAGCTGTTGGTATTGAAAGTGCTGTTTTGTTTAATGGTTTTGAAACCAGCAGATTCGTAGCAATCCCTCGCGAGCGAACTGGGGAAGTGACCCTAACGACGATTGGTCGCCTCGAAGATAGAAAAGGAACCGCAACTGCAGTCACAGCAGTGAAGTCCCATAACTCGAATAGTTCTGAGCAGTGGAAACTTGTCGTCATTGGCGATGGACCAGATCGATCAAAGCTCGAAGCGTTGGCCGGGCACGATGAAAACATTGTTTTTGTTGGTGCAGCGAATGATGTTGACAAGCGCGCGTGGTTGCGTAGATCGAACGCACTGCTTTGTCCTGCAATTAGGGGCGAGAGTTTTGGTCTGGTACTGCTTGAAGGTATGGCCAGTGAGACAAGCGTTATCGCAAGTGACATAGATGGTTACCGTGATGCTGCAAGCTCATTCGCCACTCTCTTTGAGCCAGCGAACCCTTCATCTCTCGAGCAAGCAATTGCTTTGTCGCTCAGTTCAGAGTCCAAAGACTCAATCGCCGCTGCTCGAAGTCATGCTGAAAACTGGTCCATGTCTCGACTAATTGACCAGTATGAGACGCTCTACGACGAAGCGACTCTGCGCTTTCAAGCAACCCGGTAGCCTTTAGTCGTGGCAACTCAGCAACGTTCGCGTCAACGCAGACCAAATTCATCACGTGCCCGTAGCCCTCGCTACGTTGCGCCGGTTCTTGACCCAACCTGGCAAAACCCTTACGCACCATCTTCTGGCGAGCGCACCGCGAATTTGCACGCCGTTGCAAAGCTCGCACGTCGCAAAAATCTTGTTAAAACAATCATCGTGGCGATCATCGCTGTTGGACTGCTCGCAGGCTTTGTTGTTTCACCATTCATTGCCGTAGGCGCCCCAGTTGTTGTAGCGCTCTACGTATTTGATTTTCGCCGCTCAGTTAAAAAGTTCACACAAAGCGGAAACTCACTTGGCAACGTGCTTCTCGATGCCTTTAAGGCCGGCGGAACACCTAAAGACCGTCAGCGTCTCGTAACTGTTCTTGACCGACTTGCTGCAACCTTCGGAGTTGACAGCGTGAGTGCATTCATTGTTGAAGATGAGGGTTACAACGCAACCTTGGTTCCTAACGGTTCAGGATATGCATTGTTTATAACGAGTGCGCTCATGCGTGACTTTGAACTCATTGAATTAGAGGGCGTTGTCGCTCACTGTCTTGCTCGCCAGCGACTCGCGCTCTTGCAGCGCCAGAGCGTTGCGTCTCTTGCATCTCTCAGCGCCGAAGATCGAAAGTCACTGGCTGGTTCAGGTGCTGCGTACCGTGCTGATGAAGTCGCCGCTGCTGCAATCAGGTATCCACTCGGACTAGCTGGGGCACTACGCAAGTGTTCTCGCCAAGTTGTCCCTGCGGGATCTTTCTTTTTGACCCCCAATTACGATCAGGGTCGCTGGGTGTGGTTTGACATCTGGAGTGACCGTAAAGACTCAAATCTCAGTGATTTAGACGACGTAGAACTTCGAGCCCTTGCGCTCGAGGAGTGGTAATCACGCGTTCCAGTTAGGCTTAGGACATGAGTTCTTCGCACAACACTTCCAAAGTAGGTTCCGCACTCGTTAAGCGCGGTCTAGCTGACATGCTCCGTGGAGGCGTCATCATGGACGTCGTTAACCCAGAGCAGGCAAAGATCGCCGAAGACTCAGGCGCAGTTGCAGTAATGGCGCTTGAGCGTGTTCCTTCTGACATCCGTCGTGATGGTGGCGTTGCTCGAATGAGTGACCCACAAATGATTCAAGAGATCCAAGCAACCGTGACAATTCCAGTTATGGCTAAGGCTCGCATTGGTCACTTTGCAGAAGCACAAATTCTCCAAGCTCTAGACGTTGACTACATTGACGAATCTGAAGTTCTCACTCCAGCCGACGAAGAGAATCACATTGACAAGTGGGACTTCACTGTTCCTTTTGTTTGTGGCGCAACAAACCTCGGTGAAGCACTTCGTCGCATTGGTGAAGGCGCTTGTCTTATTCGCTCAAAGGGTGAAGCCGGAACTGGAAACGTTGTTGAAGCGGTTCGTCACCTTCGCACCATTAACGCTCAGATTCGTCGTTTGCAAACCGCTGATGCCTCTGAGCTCTTTGCACTTGCAAAGGACCTTCAGGCACCACTTCCTCTCGTGCAAGAAGTAGCTGAGCTCGGAAAGCTTCCAGTGCCAATGTTCTGTGCTGGTGGAATTTCTACTCCTGCAGACGCTGCACTTGTACTGCAACTTGGTGCTGAAGCAGTATTCGTTGGGTCAGGAATCTTTAAGTCTGAAGACCCAATCCGTATGGCTCGCGCAATTGTTGAAGCAACGACACACTTCCAAGACGCTCACGTTGTCGCCAAGGTCTCAACTGGCCTTGGTGCCGCAATGCGTGGTGCTGAAACTGCAACGCTCGAGCAACGTCTCTCCGAGCGCGGTTGGTAATGCCAAAAGTTGGCGTACTCGCTCTTCAGGGCGATGTACGCGAGCACGCAACCATGCTTAGCCAAGCTGGTGCTGAAGTTTCTCTCGTTAAGAGGGCCGAACACTTAGAAGACCTCGACGGATTAATCATCCCTGGCGG
>CAIKVF010000180.1 GCA_903830745.1 uncultured Actinomycetes bacterium
ATTGTTTTGTAAGCAGACGTCATAGGAACAAAAGCGGAAATAATTCCTGTTGAAACGTAGCTGTCTACAACGGTAGTGAGAATGTGGACAAAGAGAAATAACATTGCGACCACTGAAACAGAACGGTGGAGTTCGTTAAGTTCGAAGCGACCAACAAATGTTCCACCAATGCGATTAGCAACAAGTGTTCCAAGCGTCACAACAAGGGTCAGCAGTAGAAGTGCAACAATTCCCGTAGCTCTTGTTGTGTACCAAAAATAAGTAGAGGTGAACGCGATCATTCGCTATCCTCAGGCCAACCACCAATGAACTCCACGACTCCATTGTTGCGCACCAAACGCGCCGAGAACCCCGATTGTGCAATGTGATATCCAGCATCTTCTCCCCACAGGAGTGCTGCGGTTGCAAAAGCGTTAGCAGTCACGCAGTCTGGCGCACTAACAGACGCAGTGGCGTAGGGCCCACGGGCGTAACTTCCGGTTCGTGGATCAATGATGTGGTTCGCGGTTTCGCCATTTACCTTCCAGCTTCTTGCACGAAGTGAAGAAGTAGCGATTCCGCCACTACTCATTGCAACGCTGGGCTCTGTCCCGTTGATGGTGAGTGAGTCAGAGATGCCAATAGTCCAAGGATTACGTGGATCAATACCTCGAAGTGCAACGTCGCCACCGATTTCGACTGCAACACCACCAAACTTCATCACATCATTCGCCACTAAATCAGCAGTTAGCGCCTTTGCGCTTGCGCCAAAATCAATGATGCAATTGTTCAGCGACACTTTGTGGCCGTCCTTATCAAACTTGATTGCACTGATGCCAGGTGAAGGAACTGGCGTTTGGTCGCTGGTGTGCTGATTATCTACAAGTTCGTCGAAGTCACGGTTGTATCCAAGGTGAAGAAGTGCACTGAGAACTGTTGGATCACACAACCCTCCAGTCATTTCGCTGGAGCGAATTGCCGCATCAAGAGCAACTTCAAACGTTGCTGAGACTTTGCACTCTTTACCGTTCGAAGTATTCAAACGTTGAATTTCAGAATCATCCTTGAAGCGGTTGCACGCACGATCAATTTCACCAATCCAGAACCACAGGCGTTCGTTTGCAAATTCGAAGTGCTCAGCACTCTCAGTTGTGATTGAACCGGTTAGTCCCCAAATTTCAAACTTGGCGGCTGTTAGCGACACGTCACGTGCCCAGACGGAGTCGAGTAGCAAACCGTGGTGGTAGTGACGGGCTTCTTAGGTGGTGTGTAAACAGTTGTTGGAGTTGGGGCAACGTACGTAGTTGTTGGAGTTGGGGCAACGTACGTAGTTGTTGGAGTCGGAGTAGTTGTCGTGCCTGAATGTGGCTGCGTCGTTGGTGTGCCAGGACGAGGACGAGTTGTTGGTGTCGAAGGATTCTGCACTGCAGTTGTTGGAACTGGGACAACGCCAGTAGGTGTTGTTACAACAGGGAAGGTCGTTACGGGTTTTGCCTTAGCTGAGGCGTAGCCAACGAAGAGCACTGAAAGTGTGCTCGCGACGAGGAACACGCTTTGGGTGAGTCGACGTACTCGTGCGAACTGGCGGTCACGCTGTTGAGGAGTTCTTGCTGTTTTCATATGGTTAATACTGCTACTGAAATGTATGAAAACTTCACCGTTTTCATAAGAAATTCCTCAGATTTATGCTCAGGAGTCTTAAATCACCGGAAAATTGATGGTGAATCTGGCTCCACCAAGTTCTGGATCCTTGTCAACGACCACAACGCCATTGAATTCACTCACGACTTGAGCAACGATTGAAAGCCCAAGACCTGATCCAGGAAGTGGGCGAGATGATGGAGCTCGCCAGAAACGGTCGAAAACAAACGGTCGATCTTCTTCGTTCACGCCTGGGCCGCTGTCGCTCACAGTGATTGAACCGTTGGAAGTTCTAACAAAGATTCGACCATTCTCTGGAGTGAACTTGATTGCGTTCGTGAGCAGATTGCTCACAGCGCGTTCGAGTCTGTCGCGTCGACCAGAGATTGATGATGGCGCAAGGTCTACGTCGATGGTGATGTGTTTGATTCGAGCGTAGGTCTTTGCAGTATCAACTGACTCTTGGACGCAGTCTTCAAGGTTGAGCACAACCACTTCGCCTTCACTTCGCTCACCTCGTGAAAGTTCACCAAGGTCGGTGATCAATACTGACAACTCATCGACTTGAGTGATGATGTCTGCTTTCAACTGGTGTAAGTCTTCGGCTGAAAGCTCTGAAGCTCTGGACATAACTTGTGCATTGGTGCGAAGTGAAGTGAGCGGAGTTCGAAGCTCGTGACTTGCGTCTAGGACAAGTTGTCTCTGAAGGAGTTGACTGTCTTCTACTGAAGTTAATAACTTGTTGAACACGCTTCTCAGTCGACCAAGTTCGTCGTCACTGCCTTCTGCAATTCTGTGACTGAGGTCATGTGTGGTTGCGACAGTTTCAATTTCATTTGTTACCGATTCGAGTGGTCGAAGAGCTGTGCGTGCAATGAATGTTCCAAGCAAAAAGGCGAGGAAAACTCCGCCAAGTGCTACCAACAACAACGTTCCAATTAAGTGGCGCAACTGGTTGGTTTCGCCAGAAATATTGATGATAAAGAGTTGCGCTGAGGTTGACGTAGTTTTGCAGTACTCGTCACCACAGTTAACTTGGGTGCCTTTGGAAAGTGGGACGATCAACTCTCTAAATGGTGAATCATTGATCTCAACTGTTCTGAGTTGTTCTCCGAGCTTGCCACTAGCAACTTGCAAAATGACTGAGTCAACTGGCACTGTGGACTTAGGCGTCGTAGTGCCATTAGGGAGAACTAGTTCGCTAAAAGCTCCGCTGAGTCGGACATCTTCTCCAGATGTATGTGGACGAGCAAGTAGTGCAGCGTTATGCAGCGAATTATCTACTGATGCAAGAAGTGAGGTTTTAGCGGTTAAGAACGAGGCGAAGCAGGCGAGTAGAACTGCAACTGTGGCAACACCAACGGTTGAGAATATGACTCGGTTGCGAAACGTCACGAGGAGCGAAGTGCGTATCCAACGCCACGAACAGTTTGGATGAGGCGTGACTTCTCGTCATTGTCGTCTTCGAGCTTGCGTCGAAGGTAGCCAATGTAGACAGCAAGAGAGTTAGTTCCTGAATCAAAGTTGTAACCCCATACGAGGTCAAGTATCTGTTCACGGGTAAGGACTTGACGAGGGTGCTGCAAAAAGAGCTCCAGTAGATCAAACTCAATCTTGGTGAGCTCAACTAGTCGATCGCCACGAAATACTTCTCGAGTTTGTGGGTTAAGTGTCAGGTCTTCGAAGCGCATAACTTCTTGCGCTCCATCACCAGCACCACGACGACGAAGCAGCGCACGAAGTCTTGCAAGAAGTTCAGCGAGGTCAAACGGCTTTACGAGGTAGTCATCTGCTCCAGCGTCGAGGCCTTCGACGCGGTCATTCACGGCATCTCGAGCGGTGAGCATCAAAATTGGTGTTACGTCTCCGGCTTGGCGAATACGTCGACAGACTTCAAGGCCATCAATGTCTGGTAGTTGAAGATCCAAAATGATTGCGTTTGGTGCGCGAAGTTGAATTGCTTTTAGAGCGCTGAGCCCGTTCTCGAAGAGTTCAACTTCGTAGTTTTCCATACGAAGTGCGCGCCCAAGGGCGGTGCGGATAGCACCATCATCATCGATAATTGCGATGTAGTTGTTGGGAGTTGCTGCGCTCATAATGGGACTTTCATTTGGGTACTTCGTTTCCCTCTATTGTTGTAGGTGGGTATTAAGCGTCTTGAGGCATTCGATAAGAATCTCTGAAGATTAAATGTATCTAACAATGGCGGATCGTCCAATGGCAGGACAACAGACTTTGAATCTGTGAATCTAGGTTCGACCCCTAGTCCGCCAGCCACATAGCTATTTAGCAAAACGGCCAAGTAAAGCCGCCAGTTTCAGGGGCTGGTCTCCCTGGACCGAGTGTCCGGCTTCTGCAACATGAACAATCTCGACGTGAGGCACTCGACGCTTCAGTTCCTTCTCATCGTCATCGTCAACAACTGACCCTGCAGCCATTCCTCTAATAAGTGTGACTGGCATTTTCAGTTCGCTGAGCGTGTCCCACAGATTTCCAATCACTGGTGGGGTGAGTTCTGACTTTGGGTGTTGCTGATGGCGCCACACCCATGTGCCATCGCTTCGCTGCAGCGCATTGTGCAAGATCCCTCGACGCAGCGCTGAAACTTTACGAGTCGGATTGTGTTCAATGGTTCGTGCGAGTAAATCGTCAAAGTCATCAAACGCAGTTGGACCATTCACAAATGCTGTGATGTGTTTTGCTTTTTCAGCATTAACCCCGGGCGTTATGTCAATCAGCGTTAATGAACTCACTAACTCGGGGTGTGCTGCTGCAATGAGAATTGAAGTGAGGCCACCCATTGACATGCCTACGAGTGGCGTTGGCTTCGTTACCAGTTGTTCGAGTGCAGCTGCAACGTCAGTGGCATGCGCAGCAATCGCAGACGACCCGAATGGACTCGCGTCTGAGTGACCATGGTTAGGTAGATCAAGTGCAATGAGCGGTTGCTGGAGTGCGAGAGCAAC
>CAIKVF010000181.1 GCA_903830745.1 uncultured Actinomycetes bacterium
GTACTCGCTTGGTGGCACGCCCATCATCTGACAGATGATTTCAAGTGGGAAGGGTGAAGCGATGTCAGTAATGAAGTCACCAGTTCCAGACTTCATGGCGCGGTCAACGACGTCAGCAGCGGTCTTTTCAATTGAGTCTTCAATGGAACGAACGTTTCTTGGATTGAAAGCATTTGAAACAATTCGACGAAGTCGTGCGTGCTTCGGGTCGTCTGTTGAAATCATTCCTGAGAAGTACTCAACCATTTCTGGTGGCAGATCCATCTGCGACACTGCACCGGGACCAGAAAGAAATACTCCTGGGTTTCTCGAAGCTTCTGCAACGTCTCGGTACTTGGTAAGTGCGTAGTAACCAGTTCCTCTTGGAAGCTCAATAGATGAACGTTCAATTAACGGCTCTTCGTAATGCCTAATTGGAGCGTCGCGACGAAGCAGTTTGAAAGCTTCTTCACGCTCTGCCCATGGACGGCGCCAAAACGCCATGTCCGAGAGATCAATGTCTTCTAATGTCCAGTTCATGAGAACCCCCTGGCTGACAGCGTAGTGAATATAAGGGTCGGTCACGCCCGGCTATTTATACGGCAAACTAGAGGTATGTCAACTATCACCGATGAAGAACGCGCCAAGCGCCTGAAGGCACTGAACGCACTTCTCGACCTCATGCGTCCAGCTGTTCAGGCTGACGGTGGTGACCTCATGCTTATTCGTGCCGACGTAGAAACTGGTGTTGTTGAAGTCCAGTTAGGTGGCGCATGTTCGAGTTGTGCAATTTCATCTTCAACACTTGAAGGTGGCGTGACTCGAATTCTCACTGAGCGCCTCGACTGGGTAACTGAAGTTATTGGTGGCGTTGATGAAAGTGTTGACCCAGAAGACTCAATGTCACTGGGTGTTGGTGGTTACGTTCCTCGTTACCGCCAGCTCTAAGTTCTAAAACCACGAGGAGAGTAGTGAACGCTGAGAAGCGGTCTTCAAAGACCTTTGCCGCACTTGAGGTTCGCAACTTCCGCCTCTTTTTTGCCGGACAGATGATCTCAATTTCTGGCACATGGATGCAGACCGTGGCCCAGAGTTGGTTAGTGCTGCAGTTAACTGGATCATCCGTTGATCTCGGTATTGCAATTGCACTGCAATACGTTCCAATGCTTTTGTTCGCTTCGTACGGTGGACTCGTTGCTGACCGCAATAACAAACGAACAATTCTCTACTGCACCCAGACCGCTGCAGGACTACTGGCCTTTGCACTTGGAGTTCTAGTCAGTACGCACCACGTAACGCTGATGGGTGTGTACATTCTCGCCACGCTGCTTGGAGTATCGAACCTCTTTGATAACCCTGCTCGACAGTCCTTTGTTCAAGAGATGGTCGGAAGAGAGCACATCGCAAACGCCATCAGTCTTATCAGTGTGCTTATGAACATTGGTCGACTCATTGGTCCTGGCATTGCTGCGGTACTAATTGCGTTCGTGGGAATTGCACAGTGCTTCTACGTAAATGCCTTTTCCTACATCGGAGTCATTGTCGCGCTCTTCATGATGAATGCTGAAGAGTTCTCACCACTAAAAACAGTGAGTCGTGAAAAAGGACAACTTCGTCTCGGGCTTAAATACGCCTTCACGACACCCATCCTTCGTGGCGTGTTGATCTCAGTGGCGATTGTTGGAACATTTGCCTATAACTTCACCGTTACGTTGCCACTCTTGGCTCATGATTCGTTTCATCAAAAGACTGCATCGGAGTACGGAGTATTCCTCACTGCAATGGGCGTTGGTGCAGTGCTTGGTGGTCTCTACATTGCTCGTAGGTCGCGTCCAACACCGAAACTCATTGCGGTGGTGGCGCTGGGATTTGGAATCTCAATGTCACTTGTTGCACTGTCGCCGAACGCAGTATTTGCGACAGTGTTACTTATCCCGACAGGCTTTTTCTCAATTGCATTTATCTCGACATCAAATGCCACACTGCAACTCAATTCCAGCCAAGAAATGCGCGGGCGAGTGATGAGTCTGTACGTGACGGGGTTTTTAGGCACGACACCGATTGGTGCACCACTCATTGGTTGGATCATTTCGCTAACGAACCCACGAGTTGGAATTCTCGTGGGTTCGTTACTAGCTATTGCAACTGGTGTCTGGCTGTCTTTGGCGCTTCGAAATAAAGTGACGCCAGTCACGACTTAAGCGTTTTGTGGCTTTGGTTCCTTTGGAAGTCCAAGTGCACGCTCACCAATGATGTTGCGCTGAATTTCTGCGGTTCCACCCCAGATTGTCTCTGAGCGTGAGAAGAAGAATCCTGCCTGAAGTTCTGAAA